>NZ_LROR01000038.1:0-299033 GCF_001675205.1 Clostridium coskatii
TTTTTATATCCTTTATCCCGTAACAATATATGCTTTTCAAAGTACGCCAATAGTTTTCCAGTTACTTCTAAGTAGTTGCTTAATTAAATATCTTTTCAGAATTTCCATCTACTTTTCGAGTGTCTTCTAATATAAAATATCTGATTCTTTAGTTTCTGCCGTATTTAGTTCCTTTACTATTCGTCCATTATAAATTATATAAATTCTGTCTGTAATACCCATGAGCTCAGATATTTCACAGCTGGCATAAATTATCGATTTCCCCTTTTCAGCTAATCCTTCAATTAATTGAAATATTTCTTTTTTAGCACCTATATCCACCCCTTTTGTGGGTTCGTCAAAAATATAAACTTTAGTATCACTTACGAGCCACTTGCCTATAGCCACCTTTTGTTGGTTTCCACCGGATAAAAGTCCTACTTTCTTGTTTTCATCCAAAGTTTTTATATCTAAATCCTCTATTATTTCTCTTGCCTTTTTATTTTCATTTTCAACATTCAATACATTTCTAAATTTACAGAACTTATTTAAACTAGAAGAAGTAATATTTACAGCTATACTTTCTTCAATAAATACACCTTGTTTTCTTCTCTCTTCAGGTATCAGTGCGATACCTGCATTTACAGCATCATAGGGAGATTTTATTTTTATCTTTTTACCATCTATAATTTTATCCCCCGACACTGTTTTAGATGCTCCAAATATGGCATTGCAAAGTTCCGTCTTTCCTGCCCCTACAAGTCCTGCTATTCCAACTATTTCACCGCTTTTTGCATATATATTTATATCTTTTACTTTTTCTCCATCACTTAAATTTTTTATTTCTACTAATTTTTTTCCCGGCTTAATATGCTTTTTTTTATAGCTATTTTCAAAATTTCTACCAAGCATATACCCCACTATTTCTTTTTGACTGGTAGCTTGTATTTGTTTTTCCACTACAAATTTACCATCTCTCATAACTGTTACATCATCACATATGGAAAAAAGTTCAGGCAACCTATGAGATATAAATATAATTCCTACATTTTGTTTTTTAAGTTCATCCACAATACTAAATAATTCTTTTATCTCAGAGGTACTTAAAGGTGCTGTAGGTTCATCCAATATTAAGAACCTGCACTTCATTGATATGGCTCTGGCTATTAATACCATCTGCTTCTGAGCAAGGGTAATTTCACTTATGAGTTTTTTAGTGTCAATTTCTATGTTAAGCTTTTTTAAAATTTTTTCTGCCCCATCATTTATATTCTTAAAATTTACAAACTGTTTTTTGCCCATATGGTTTACTATATTATCAAGCATTATATTTTCAGCTACAGATAAGTATGAAATAAGTGAAGTATCTACTTCCTGATACACAATTTGGATGCCCAGATCTTTTGCATCTTTTGGCTCTCCTATATGAACTTTTTCTCCAGCTATAAAAATTTCTCCAGTATAATTTGCATAAGCTCCAGACAGAATCTTCATAAGTGTAGATTTACCAGCTCCATTAGCCCCTACGATAGCATGTACCCTACCTGCGTTAGTAGAAAAATTAACTTTATCCAGTACCTTTACTCCTGGAAATTCTATTGAAATATCTTTCATGTTTAAAAATGTACCTCTGTTCGTATCCATATACACACCTTCCAAATTACTTTCAAATTCATATTTTATTTACTGCTATGCTGACTTTTCAAAGTATCCATCCATGGCTCTTCAAAAGCATCTGATTTGCCCCAGCTTGGAATTAATTTTGATAAGTTCTCCATGTTGACAGCAGTACCTGAATTTACTATTTGATCTTTTTCCACGGATGATGCTTGAAGATCGTAATATTTTGGTGTTTTTTCTCCTGCTATCTTTTTAGTAAGAAGTCTTACATCTACATCACCTATAAGCTTCGGATCTACAGCTGTTGTAATTGCCCATGGACTGTTTTTATCTTGAATTGCCTGAAGGTCTGCATTTGATACATCTATACCGTATACCTTTATTTCATTACGTCCGGCTTCTTTAACTGCCCTAGTTGCACCTATTGCAAAAGCGTCCCATGAAGCATATATAGCATCAATAGTTCCTTTTGGATGTTTTGCAAGCATTGCAGTTACTGCGTTTTGTGTCTGAACTGAGGTATCAGATGATGCTACTCCAAATCTTTCAACTTCTTTTATATCAGGATATTTCTCAAGCATTGCCTTATACATTCTATTTCTATTTACCATTGGTGCAAATCCATCAACCCAAAGATATATTATATTTGCCTTGCCGTTATGGTCTTGAACTAATTTTTTAAAGGAAGTGAGTGCTAAAGTTTCATCATCCTGTTCTGTTATAGTAACACCTTCTACCTTTGCTACTTCAGGATTAGAATCAAAAGTTACTACTGGCTTGCCTTTAGCTATAATTTTTTTAACATCATCTACAGTAGCACTATCATCACCATGGGATATTATAAAACCATCATAGTCTTTTTGAAGTGCCTGACTTATGGCATCATGAAATTTTACACTATCTCCATTGGCACTAAAAGTGTCCACTTTAAAGCCTAAACTTTCCCCTTCCTGCTTTACACCTGCTAAGTATTGTGCTGTATTGTCATCTCCACCTATTTTACGAATTACCATTATCTTTATCTGCTTACTAGAAATTTTAGATGGAACTTTTGTGCTGCCTGATCTTTTACTACTGCTATTTTGAGTATTTTGGGAACTCTGTGATTTAGAATTATTTGAAGTATTTCCACTGTCCTGGGAACACCCGGTGAAAGCAACAGCAGCTATTGTAAATAGCGCTAAAATTATAGTACTTATTTTTTTTCTCATTTTTATACTCTCCTTTTTTGAAATATAGACTTTTATTGGTTTTTATTCTTTGATTTTGCACCTCCCATATATTAATATTTTTAGTAAATAAAAAAGACCAAGCTTCATAAATATAGAGTTTTCTCTATAAATAAATGAAACTTGGTCTCTAGTTTTTCTAGTCAACCAATGCGTAATTATACTATTCTATTTTGTATCCTACAACAAAACAAGTTTAAAAAATAAAAAACTCCTCACAGAGAAAATGTAAGAAGTTATATTCTATACTTTTCTCATCTCTCAGGTTTCTCCTGCTGGAATTAGCACCGTTGAATACAGTACATTGTATTCAGGTTGCTGGACATCATAGGGCCAGTCCCTCCGTCACTCTAGATAAGAATTCTTTATTCGATTATAAACTTTAAATGCTAATTTCTAGTTTTTCTAGTCAATCAGCAAACATGTAAAATAATTTATATATAATATACAATCTTTTATTTTCTTTGTCAATAAAAACTTTTTTATCCTCTTACGCAATATATAGTAAATAATAATTTTACTCTTAGGCATTATAGAACTATAATAATATCTTGCAAATACATCATTTCCTTCATTATAAAGTGTCAATAAATTAAATTTTTTCGACTTTAATCTTTCAAAAAAACTATTGACAACAGGGCAATCTTGGTAGTATACTACTAATTAAATTAAATAAAATCTTATCAAGAGAGGTTGAGGGACTGGCCCTATGAAACCCAACAACCAGCATTTTCATTTGTTTTCATTTGAATGTATTGGTGTTAATTCCTGCAGATTATTTCTGATAGATGAGATAATTGATTTTTAATATCATGATATTAAAAGGTCATTTTTCTTATCTTATAGAAAAATGACCTTTTTTTTTATAAGATAAACCATTCGATTTGCGCAAATCAAATATTCTGATAAGATTTCCATTTGATTGATAAAAATATGAATAAAACCCTATTCGCTAAGGAGTGAACAGTATGAGTAAAGAAAACTCTAAAGGCATTAATGCCCTTAAAAAAAATCAACTTAATTTTGTAGAAGTTATTGCTCTTTCAGTTGCAATAATAGCACCTACTTTTGCTATGTCAATGAATGTAGGACTTATGGCATCAACAGTATCTTACTCTGTAAGTGCAGTATTTGTTATATCAACTATATTAATGGGCTTTGTAGCTGTATCTTTTATAAAATTCAATGAATATTTTCCATCTGCAGGTTCGGTTTATACATTTACAGAAAGATCTTTAGGCAAAAAAGCTGCTTCAATATCAGGATGGGCTCTGCTTCTTACCTATATAGGATTTTCTGCTGGATGTTCTTCTGCTTTTGGATCTCTTTTTTCTAGCTTTATTAAAGAATTAACTGGAGTAAGCATATCCTGGATTATATTTGCATTGATTTGTGAGGTATTTATATGGTTTGTATCCTATACCGATGTAAAATTAAGTACAAACATTATGCTTGTCATAGAAGCTGTATCAATTCTCCTCGTAATATTGCTTTCAGTAGTCATTCTTGTAAAAGTTGGTTCAACAAAAGGATTAAGTTTAGTTCCTTTTAAAGGAAATGGAAATAAATTCTCAAATTATGGTACTGGAATCGTATATGCAATACTATGCTTTGGTGGTTTTGAAGGAGCATCAAGTCTTGGTGAAGAAAGTAAAAATCCTAAAAAATCAATACCTCTTGCAATTGCAAGTACAGTTGTTGTAACCGGACTTATATTCGTATTCGTAAGTTATGCTGAGGTTATAGGATTTGGAGTATCGGCTTCAGGAATAGGGACACTAACCAAGTCCTCATCTACTATAGTAGATCTTTCTAAAAATTATATAGGAAGTGTATTTACTATATTAATTACGCTGGCTATCAGTATTTCTGCTTTTTCAACTGCTTTAGGATCTATGACTGCAGGTTCAAGGCTTTTATATTCAATGAGCAAAGATGGTAATGTTCCAGAAATTTTTTCTAGTGTACACCCTAAACACCATACTCCTTATGTAGCTTTAAACATCATACTTGCAATAATAATAATTCCTGTTTTAGCACTTTTTAGACATGATGGAGTAGAAGTATTTGGATATATAGGAACAATAGGTGCACTTGCCTTACTTGTTGCTTACTTTATAACAAGTTTGGGTTCACTTATATATTTTGGGAAGAAAAAAATATGGACATGGCAGCTTATTATACCAGTTATAGCTCTACTCGTTTTAGCATTTACCTTTTATTCAAATATTTATCCTATACCAGCCTTTCCTAATAATATATTCCCTTATATAGTTTTGGCATGGATAATAGTAGGTTTTAGTATTACTTCTATTTATAAAAAAAGTTCGGTTTTACCTGCAGCCTCTAAAGAGAAGGTTGCTAATTAATATATTATTTAATTTAGAAGGAGATTATATATTATGACTAATAGTTTATGGAATACTTTAAGTGATTTAAAAAAACACCAATGGGTAGATCTTACCCATGAATTTGGACCGGACACTCCAAGATTTGCAAGCTTTAATCCTGCAAAATTTGAAACTATTTTCACTCACAAGGATGGTTTCTTTGTAAAACAATATACATTTGCAGGACAATATGGAACTCACCTTGATCCTCCAGTGCATTTTGCAGAAGGTGGAAGATACATTGATGAATTAGAACTTCAAGAACTTGTTTTACCTCTTGTGGTTATAGATCTTTCAGAGAAAGTAAAAGAAAATGATGACTACGTACTTACAGTAGATGACATTTTAGAATGGGAAAAGAAATATGGTAAAATACCAGAAGGTTCTTTTGTAGCATTTAGATCTGACTGGAGTAAAAGGTGGCCGGATCAAGATAAACTTTTAAATCTTGACAAAAATGGTGACGAGCATTATCCTGGATGGTCCATTGATGCACTCAAGTTCTTATATGAAACTCGTAAAATAGCAGCAAATGGACATGAAACCTTTGATACAGATGCACCAATAGAACAAAAAACAACTGGATTTCAGGGAGAATATTATGTATTAAAAGAAGATCATTATCAAATTGAAGTTATGACCAATTTGGACAAAGTACCTCCAACTGGAGCAATAATCTTCAGCATAGTTCCCAAAGCTCAAAAAGCACCCGGTTTCCCTGTTCGTTCATTTGCCATTCTACCTTAAGTTCACAATAAATTACGCATGGTTAACTTAATTCCCCCTAAATAAAAATGAGGCAAGTAAAATATATGTTTTACTTGTCTCATTTTTCTTACTCATAATTCATGCACCTCTAGTGCTTAAACTTAATTTTAATGTTTACTATTTCACCTTTTGTTCCAATTCTTATGGGAGGTCCCCAGGTTCCATAACCAGAAGTAACTATTAAATTAAAATTGTCCTTTTTAAGGTATCCATAGTCATCTTCATAAATAAGCTTTGTCATAAGATTATTGGGGAAAACTTGCCCCTTATGAGTATGTCCTGAAAGCTGTAAATCCACATTTTCCTTATGAGCTTCCTCAAGGCCCACCGGTCTATGATTTAATTCTATAATAGGTAGGGATTTGTCTGTATTTTTCAAAATTTCGTTTAGCGATTTTATCTTTTCGCCACTATCAGCATCCTTTCTACCTACCACGTAAAAACTATTGTCTATTTTAACTGCCTTATCCTGCAGTACTTTAACTTTTGCTTCATTCATATAACTAATTGTTTCAGATAAATTTTCTCCATATTCATGATTTCCTGTAATGTAATATACACCATACTTTGAGTTTATCCTTTTAAAAGCTTGTCCATAATATTTCTTCAACTTTGTAGTTGTACTTTCATCAACCATATCTCCACAAAAGAAAACTATGTCAGGTTTTAATTTATTTATGGAATTCACCATTTTATCAATGCCTTTTTCCTTAATCATTATACCCATGTGTACATCTGACACCATTATCACGTTTAGTGAATTTATTTTACCTGCACTTTTATTTATATCTATATTATAATTTGTTACGACCGGATGAAGGGCATTCCACATGCCAAAGGAAAAAATAATTAAAACTATTATAAAAATTGAAATTCCGTCATTATATATGGCGCTTATATAATTTCTAATTCTCCCCTTAAATCCTACTTTTTTTAAAACAAATTTTACCACATCCGTGAGTATAAACAATATAAGTAAATAATAAAAAATGCCTAGGGATACTGCTCCTATTAGTGTTAATAGAGAAGCTAATATGTTGTTTACTGATACAACACTTTTAAATATAGAACTTATAACATAAGAAAAAGCTATAAACCAAAATGTAATCCAGTACAATCTCTTTTTTAAATTTTTATTTTTCTTTAAAAATACCTCTTTTACTTTTCTTCCAACGTAATACCATACTATTATATATAAAAGCAAAATAAGTATAAGTAAAATAATATTTTCAATTAGCATAAGTGATTACCTACACTACATTTCTTATATTCTTCTCCCCAACTCCACATGACATCTAGTATTGGCTTTAAACTGAATCCAAGGCTTGTCAGTGAATACTCAACTCTAGGTGGAACCTCGGCATATACTTTTCTATTTACAAGACCATCTTGCTCCATCTGTCTTAGATTTTGAGTCAAAACTTTTTGTGAAATACTTCCAACCGACTTCTTTAATTCTCCAAATCTTTTGGTACCTGTAAGCAAATCTCTAATGATTAAAACTTTCCACTTATCACCTATGAGTGAGAGTGTAGTTTCAACTGGACATGCAGGCAAATCTTTTTTATCCATAAAAGTTTCTCCTTTAAAAGTGTTATAAGCACACAATAGTATACTTTAGGTAACTACAGTACTTTTAAGTGCTTACTTTACATTTGATATTATGAATATTATTATAAATTTGTAAGTAGCAAATTGCAAGTTCAATTTTGAAGGAGGTTCATTAACATGAACGAAGTAGTAAAATTTTTAAAAGAAAATCCAGTGCAATATTTTGCAACTGTAGGATTAGACGGTAAACCCAAAGTACGTCCTTTCCAATTTATGCTTGAGAAAGAAGGAAATCTATATTTCTGCACAAACAATAAAAAAGACGTTTTTGCCCAACTTCAAAAATGTCCCTATGTTGAAATTTCAACATCAAGTCCAAAATTTGCATGGATAAGATTAAATGGTAAAGTTGTGTTTTCAAATGATATGGAAACTAAAAAAGCTATTATAGAGAACAGTAGTCTAGTAAAATCACTTTACAAGTCAGCAGAAAACCCTATTTTTGAAATTTTTTATCTTAAAGACGCAAAAGCTGTAATAGCCGATTTTTCAGGTAATCCACCTAAAGAATATGCTCTTTAATTTTAAAGACTAAATTAAACTTCCGGAAGTTAATAAATCATTTTTTTCTACTTAGAGTTTCATAAAATCATATAACTAGATGGCCCTTTTTTTCAGCAAGTGTGATTGTGGCTTCTATACCAGAGTTAAATTTGAGGTAGTCACTTTCAATGCCATCACTGAATATGACTCCATTTTCAGGCATTTGAGATGATATCTTTAGTTGAGATCCTTTTTTAATTCTCCCAAAAACTATATCTGCTTTTGTAGTTCTACTTGGGAAAGGCTCTCGTACAGAAAAGTACAAATAATCAATATCCCAAGCTGGATTATTTTTTTGTTTGGTTTTAAGATCTGAATTTGATGTGCTATTTATAATATTTGCAGCACCTGTAAGTATACTTTTGAGCCACCCTGTTGAACCAAGACCTGTAGATACAATAACTCCACTTGAAGATTGATGTTCTTCATCGTTTCCTAACTTTATACTGTACCTAGCAGATACATGACTTTTTTGTCCTATGAACAAGTCATTTACAGCATAAATACTCTGTCCATCATTTAAAGCTGCTTTCGCCATGGAAACTTCTTTAACTTGTCTTTTTACATTAAAAACATCTTTAACAACCAATTTAAGATCATGAACTTTAAATGGAAGAAGCACTCCATCCCATCTTGAAGGATCAGGATTTACACCAATTAAAAGCTGATTTGAAAGATACTTTAAAGTATTTGCCACAAGACCATCTTGTCCTATAACTACCACTAAATCATTACCCCCAAATATAAAGTTAGGTACAAAATCCCTATCCACAATTTGAGTTCTGCCTAATTCTTCAAGTTGACTTTGAGCTTTAGATACAGCTTGTTTATAAATTTTATCTTCAGTGACATAATCTGAAAAGTCACTTCCAAGATGTTCGATATAAAACTTTGCTTGTTCAATTGTATTATATCTTGCAATTAATTCTTCAAGTCCTGTCTTTCTCTTTATTATAACTATCTTATTTTCAGTTAATCTTACCATAACTAATTTCTCCCTTTAAGTATTTCTTGAAAAAGATCGGGTGATATATTGAGCTGTCCAATTTTTCCTGCATTCTCTGCTAGTTCTTGAAGGGCAAGTGCTGCTAATTTATTTGGCTGCATTCCAATGCTTGCAAGAGATTGTATTACATTAGAATCTATTCCTTCTAACGACTTCATAACAGCTGACAATTCATAAGCTTTTGCATCAGCTCTAACCTTTGAATTTTTTACAGAAATGTCAACAAGTGATCTCTTTTTTTCTTCAAGTGCAGTTTCAAAATTCATCTTTTCTTGTTTGAGTTCATTTTGCTTTTGCTGGAAAGTTCTCTCTGCTTCAAGTTGGGTTTCTCTAACTTGTTTTTTCTTGTTTTCAACTGCTATCTCCGTATTGTATTCATTTTCCTTTACACGTCTTTCCTGTTCAATTGAAGCATTTCTTCTCTCATAAATAGCTTCATCTGCTTTTTTCAAGATTTGCTCTCTTGTCTGAGCTTCTAATGCCCTTGCAGTTTCTTTATTTGGAACAATATTTAATATTGAAAGTCCAAGTATCTCAATTCCAAGAAGTTCTATCTCCTCACTTTTTTTAATCTTACTCAATATCTCACTTGCAAGCACTTCACTTGATTTAATAGCATCCTTTAGCTCCAAATTCTCGATTGTCTTTTTAGTTAGCACCCTTACAATATTTATTACCCTCTGCGGAAGTTTTTGAGGATCATCGGAAACATATCCCTTTCCTTTCTTCATATCAAATGTATAATTTAAAACTCCTGCAATTTTCTTTTGATCGACAATTCTAAAAGTAACCTGCCCTTGAACTGTAACCGTCTGAAAATCTGAAGTAACTTCTTCAAAAATAAAAGGTGAATCCACACTTCCAACAGGAACAAGAACAATTGAAGTAGTTGGAGCATAATAATAAAATGATATTCCAGCACCTTCCCTTACAATTTTACCGTTTCTATACTTTAACACATACTCACTTGGTTGAAATTTTATAAATTTAAATCCAAACATAATTTTACTCCTCCTAAAAGATATTATTAAATTTAGATGATCTATAGTTTTCATCTTTTTTTAGAAAATCTTTTTCTAAAATTTCTTTTTCATTTTGAAATTGCTTTTTATCCATATTATCACCTACATGTTTAAAATGTGTTATTAACTATTTGTTATTAACATAATAATACTAACATATGCTTATGTCAATACCTTTTTTAATATAGATATCAAAAAATATAAAAACAAAGGGCTAAACACTTTAACCCTTTGCTTTTATATCTTTTCTTTACGCATTCAATTCTATTGTTATTCTTATTCCGCAATTTTTTCTTTAGAAAACGCAGCCCCAAAAATCATTACAACTGCAAAAACGATCAGATATGCAACAACCTCCATTTTATGAGAAAAGCAAGCAGCAATTATCATAAAAATACATCCAGCTAGAGAAATAATAGGTGCTATAAATCTCTTAAATGAGTTTAAATCTTTTTCTTTTTTCATCATCATAATAAAAATAGGAATATACAATGCATAAATAGTAACTATAGGTAATTCGGAAGAATCAAAAGAGAAAAATCCAAACCAAGGCTTTGTTAAGTTAGCTCCATAAAAGTATAATAACCATATACCACAAAGAAGCAGTCCAAATACAGATGAATTAGTAGGCATATTTGTTACATTATCAACTTGCTTAAATACATCTGGTTTTGGTCCAATATTCCTTGCTGCTAAAGAATAAATACCTCGAGTACATCCAAGCATTAATCCATTTAAAGTTCCAAGGCAAGAAATAATAACAAATACAAACAGCAGTGAACCACCTACTGATGAAAAAACTGTCTGAAAAGCTAACTTAGCTCCTGCTTCACCGCCAGCCATCATAACCTTATTTGTTACTGCTCCAGCTAGTCCTACATAATAGAGTATGTAAATAATCATAATTACAAAAGTTCCTCCAACAAGAGCCAATGGAAGATTTTTCTTTGCATCTTTTAACTCAGCATTAATACTTGTAGCAATGATCCATCCTTCATAAGCAAAAGCTGTAGCAACAACAGCTGTAAATAGTGCATTAGAAGTATTGACTTCTTTTACTACTGTTGTAAAATTATATGCAATCATGCCATTACCCACACCTACAACGGTTCCAATTACAGCCATTAAAGCTAGTGGAATAAGCTTTATAATAGTTGTACTAACCTGAAATTTACCTGCTAAAATTGGTGACAGTGAATTTAATGCAAAACTTGCTATCAAATATAGACCTGCAATAGTCATACACTCTCCACCTGTAATTGAGAATCCAAGTAATACACAAGTATATCTAGCCGAAACCCATGCTAATACTGACGTCAATGTCGGATAGTAAATGAGTGCCATAAACCACCCAACATAATATGCATACTTTTTGCCCAAAGTAGCTTCCGCATAATCTACTACACCGTTTACATATTGATACTTAGTTGCCATTACAGCAAAAGTATAGGCACAAGAAATCATAATAATACCACCTATAACCCAGGCCAATATACCAAGTGTAAGATTTCCTCCTGTTGCAGTTAAAACTTTTTCTGCTTTAAAAAATACACCACTACCTATAACAATTCCGATAACCATGGCTATAGCCGTAATAAGGCCATACCTTTTTTCTAACTTTGATTCCATAATCAAATATCCCCCTCTTTGATTTATTAATATTATAACTGAATATTGCTTTTATATATCATGCTATCTAAGCACTACAAACAGCATGACATATTAATTTTTATTGTACCACAGAATTAGTCATTTACCAACATTTCTTTTTCTTCATTGTTATGAATTTTCAAATTATTTATAGGCATTGAAATGCTTGTATTTGACAAAAATCTAATTTTATTATATTATATAATAAACTAAATAAAATCAATTTAAATCTTATCAAGAGCGGCGGAGGGACTGGCCCTATGAAACCCGACAACCAACATTTTTCATTTGAATGTATGGTGTTAATTCCAGCAGATTATTTCTGAAAGATAAGGAAAATAGTTTATATAATTAGTATTAAAAGTTGTTTTTCTTATGAAGACAGCTTTTTTATTATACAAATTATTTAAATTAACCTATTCCTTTGTATAGCTGTTCACTACTTAAATATCCAAAATAAGATTTTTATTTGATTAAGGCATTATATATAAAGGAGGATTTTTTATGCCAATAAATATACCTAACGATCTTCCAGCCTCTAAAACACTGAAGGCTGAAAACATATTTGTAATGAATGAAAAACGTGCATTAAAACAAGATATAAGACCACTTAATATAGTCATATTGAATCTAATGCCGGTTAAAACCGTTACGGAAGTACAACTTTTAAGGTTGCTTAGTAATTCCCCTATTCAAGTTGATATAACATTAATGTATCCTAAATCTCACAGATCAAAAAATACTTCAGAACAATACCTTCTCAAGTATTATGAAACTTTTGATGAAATAAAGGGCAGAAAATTTGATGGCATGATAATAACAGGAGCACCTGTTGAAAAGCTGAAATTTGAAGATGTTGACTATTGGGATGAATTAACTGAAATAATGGACTGGAGTAAAAAAAATGTATATTCAACACTGCACATATGTTGGGGTTCTCAGGCCGGACTTTACCACCATTTTGGTATTCCAAAATATATTTTAGATAAAAAAATGTTTGGTATTTTTCCACATATAATAAATGAAGAAAATACACAGTTACTTAGAGGATTTGACGATATATTTTACGCACCTCATTCAAGGCATACCTGTGTAAAAAAAGAAGATATTGAAAAAGTACCTGAATTAGAAATACTTTCAGAATCAAAAGATGCCGGAGTCTATATAATGTCAACAAAAGGTGGCCGTCAAATTTTTGTAACAGGGCATCCTGAATATGATACCTTAACATTAAAATCAGAATATGATAGAGACGTAGCAGCTAATCTGCCCATAGAAATTCCGAAAAATTATTTTCCTGCTAATGATACAGCAAAACAGCCTAGAGCAACCTGGAAAAGTCATGCCAACCTTTTATTTCTAAACTGGCTGAATTACTATGTATATCAAGAAACCCCTTATAATTTGGATAGTCTTCAATAATATATGAGCTTTTATTGCAAGGAGGTGAATCCTGTGGGAACTAGGCTTTATTATGAGCATTTCGCTAAATATAACTTTCCTAATATAAAAATTAGGGTGTGGCAGGATAACATAAGACCTTGGTTTGTTGATTTTTATATTGGAGATGAAAATGGCAAAATTAATAAATATATTAAACAAAATGTTATCCCTAGAATTATGAATATTCGAGAGGCTGACATAAAATTTCATTTTAAGCCCTATGATGCAATATTATCTGACAGTGTTCCTTCTGAACCTAATTTGCCTGATAATATAAAAACTTTAGCACTAAATCCAGATACCACTGTAAAAGGATTGTACTGTAAATTTAAAGCTGCATTTCCAAGCTTAGGAGATTTTAAAATTTATGCACCTCTTTTTCCTGATGTTATAGGTATTGAAACCAAAAATAAACTAAGCAAAAGTGAGCTAACTAAAGTTGAAAGGCTTGGAAAGGAACTGATTTCTGTAACCTCAGAATTAAAAGTTTTTAACAGCAGTGCTGCTAAAAAATAAAAATTCAACAGCATAGAAAAATGGAAATGAACTTTTAATAAAATAGTATCATTTCCATTTCTTTTTTTATTATACATTATTCTAATTTAAATGATCTTCTCCAAACCAATTTCTAGCTTTTTAGTTAAATTTCCTTCTGCAATTCTATTGAAATATTAAAAATAAACCACCAGCTTAAATGACTAGTGGCTTTATATAAAATTAATTTTCTTTTTCAAGCACATAAGGATCCTTCTGGCTCAACCACCACTTTGTATAAGGCAATTTGACATGTGCAGCCAAATCCTGGTGAAATTTTTTATGTGAAAGTATTTCAAGTATAGTTTCACCTAGATTTAAAATTCCCTGATAACCTACAGCATGATGTTCATCTCCCAGTGGAGCTGCTGGAATTCCCATGCGAGAAGCTAGAGATGCAAGTCCACTATGTCTTATGAGAATAAAATCTGGATTGGCATCTTTAAGTAATATACAAAATTGATATTGCTGCCTATTACTTACACTAAATTTTTTCACCTCACCATAGTTGTCTACTAAAAATTTTAAAGAATCCTCTTTAGGATCATGACTATCATACACAGGATCATGATGAAATACAAGAGATCCGTCTACTTCAACTCCAAGTTCCCTAAGCACTTCAATAAGTCCATGAGAATAAGCGGAACCTGTAGCCACATAACCTTTTTTACCCTTTAAAAGTTTTCTAAGTTTCTCAAGTCTTGGTGCTATTCTTTTGTGTTCTTTTTCTATATAGGCTTCTGCCTTCTCTTCCCTATGAGTAACTCTTGCAAGTTCCCTTATCCAAGCATCTGTTCCTGCAATACCATAAGGCTGAGGAGCCTTTACCTCAGGGACGCCAAATTGTTCTTCCAGGGCAGCAGCTAAATAAGATGATAATGTATAACAAAACCCAACAGTTGCAGCTGCTTCAGAAAGCTGTTGTAATTCTTCAACTTTTGCCATATCTACAACATAATTAACCCTAAGTCCAAGCTCTGCAAGCATAGGAGTAAAAACATCACTTCCCCATAGATTAATTACATTGACTAAATCTTCTTGCTTTTTAGGATGTTTGTTAACTATTTGCCTTAAAATTCCGTGCTGAGTAGCATCAAATCCTGTGCTCCAATGCTTTGATCTGAAACCTTCACAATACATAGGAATAATGGGTATTTTAAGTTCTTCCTGCAACTTATTTGTTACGCTATCTATATCTTCTCCAATAATTCCCGCAGCACAGGAAGTTCCAACAAAAATTGCTTTAGGATGATGCCTATTCCAGGCATCTCTTATAGATTGCTCTAATTTATTAAGTGCACCAAATACCATATCAGTTTCTTTTATATTAGTATTAATTATCTTTATATTTTCCACAGGTAAATTTCTAATTGCAAGACCATTACGATATATGGAATTATTATTCACCTGACTTACTCCACAGCCTACTGGAGCATGCTGAACTAAAACTGCATCTCTTACATCTCCAGCCTGGCATTCTACCATCTGTTCACTACAAGCAGATCCTTGAGTAAAAGGGCCTATGTCCTCACACAATCTCTTTCCTCCATTACCTTTACAGCCTGCACATGTAAAGGCAGAGTCCCTAGAAAGTTCTGAAGCTTTTCCCGTTTTCCAGCCAACTATAGTTCCAAGGCGTTCTTCTCGAGTTTTTACTACAGAAGTTTTTAAATCAAATTTCATTAATTACACCTTCTTTTATATCCTTAAAATTTATATATTTAAATTGATACCATTAAAAATCCTTTCACTTTTATTTACTACAAATTTATTTTCAATAAACTTTATTATAGTATCTATAAATAATCCAAGAAAAGCTATGACAATTGCTACCGCAAATATTTTTCTGATAGCATAGTTTTCCTGGTTATTCAAGATTAACCAACCTAATCCTGATTTTGCTCCCATCATTTCTGCTGCAATCAACATAAAAAAGGAATAACCTGCGCTAATTCTTATTCCCACAAAAACCGAAGGTAAAATTGACGGCATGATTACTTTAGAAAAGAGCCTCCATTTTCCAAGTCCAAATGCTTTCGCAGCTTTCAATATTAAAGTATCCATATTCCTAATACCATATATTGTATTAAACATTATAGGCCAGGTACATGTCCATGTAATCACTGCTATTTTAGTAATTTCTCCTATTCCTAAAATCAAAAGGAAAATGTGAAACAATATAAATGGGTTTATCTGTGAAAATATTTCTATAACAGGTTCTGTTATTAGATTCAATTTGGAAAACCAACCTCCTAATAAAAAACCAAGAGGTATTCCAATTATAATTGATATAATAAAACCTACTAAAGCTCTTTCAGCACTTATACCTACACTTGCCATAAGATCTTCAGATATGAACATATCCTTTAATGTTACAAGCACACTAGTAAATGGTGGAATAAATAATGGATTTACTATTTGCATTCTACTTATGATTTCCCATAAAGCAAGGAATGCAAATATTGTAGTAAATTTATACAAAGTATCCTTCTTAAATTTCATTGAATCACTTCTCCCGAAAATCTTATTTACTCATATGCATATTTTTATCTTTACTCATATCCATATGCATGCCTTTTTCTGTGTCCGTGTTCATGTGCATGTTCAAATTACTTCTGCTGTCTGTAATTTTGGCAACCTGCACTTCAAAACTTCCAATACCTATGATTACAAGCATTGTAATAGTTACAGCTGTTATTTGAATTCTGCTAAATTTAGTTATAGTATTTTTCCACTTAGTAAAACTAAATACATGGGGTGATTCTTTCCAGAAAAACATCTTATTTTGAATGTATATTAAAAATCTATTTAGAGCTAGCCCTAAAATAACAATGCATATTCCGGCAGCATACATTCTGGGAATCTGATTGTTCATTGCAGAATTGTGAAAAAACCAGCCTACACCGGCAGTAGCTCCTACCATTTCAGCTCCAATCAGCATAAAAAATGACATTTCCACTCCTACTCTAAGTCCTAAAAAAATAGAAGGTCCTGCCCCGGGCAGCATTACTTTTGTTAGCATCTGCCAGTTTGATGCTTTCATAGACAGAGCAGTTTTAATTAAAATAGGATCAACTCTTCTTGCACCTGCTATTGTATTGTATAAAACCGGCCACATACAAACCCAGGCAACTACTGCCAATTTAGCACTTTCGCCTATTCCAAAAAATAAGATAAATATGGGCATTAGAGAAAAAGGATTTACCTGTGAAAATATTCTAAAAAGTGGATCTAAAATATCTGCAGCATGTGTAAACCAGCCTCCAAGTAAAAATCCCAAGGGTACTGCAATTACTATAGCTATTAAAAGCCCTACAATAACCCTCCAAAGACTTACCATAATATGAATAAATAATCCATTGTAAACCCACAGGTTGCACAACTGAACTAATACTTTAGAAAGAGGGGGGACAAATTGAGAATCCAAAATCCCCTCTGAAGGTAAAAGCTGCCACAGTAATAAAATCAACATGACCCCTAAATATTTTAAAATATAATATTGAAAGCAATTACTATATTTTTCTGTTCTATTCATCCAAACACTCCCATTATTTTAAATTCATATAGAAGCTTCCAGTTTAATTCCACTATTTAAATTGTTTTTATTATCCTTGCTGTGGAGCAGCTCCCATATCTTATTTCTATTAGAATTAAACTCCTGAGACATTCTTACATTAATACTGCTTCTAGGTCTTGGAATGTTTATATTAATAATTTCCTTTATTCTACCTGGATTAGCTTCCATAACCACTACCCTATCCGCTAAAAATACTGCTTCTTCAATGCTGTGAGTTATAAATACAATAGTTTTATTTGTCTTTTCCCATATATTTAGCAGCTCCTCTTGAAGTAATTCTCTCGTCTGTGCATCTACTGCTGCAAAAGGTTCATCCATAAGTAAAACTTCCGGATCATAAGCTAGTGCCCTTGCAATTGCCACCCTTTGTTTCATTCCTCCTGACAGTTCATGAGGATACCTATTTTCAAAACTATTCAATCCTACTAAATCTATAAATTTTTTACTAATTTCACGTCTTTCTTGTTTTGGTATTCCTTTTACTTCAAGTCCAAATTCAATATTTTTTTCTACAGTTCTCCATGGAAATAATGCATATCCCTGCATGATAATGCCCCTATCAAGAGCTGGACCTGTAATTAACTTGCCATCTATATAGGCTTTCCCCGATGTAGGCTTTGACAATCCAGCCAAAATATCTAAAAAAGTTGATTTTCCACAACCACTTGGTCCCACTACTGTTATAAATTCACCCTTTTTTACTCTCAGATTAAAATTATCAAGTGCTAAAAATTCTTCAGCTTTCTGGCCATTTTGAGATTTTACATTATAAACTTTTCTTATACCATTGATTACAATTTTATAGTTGTAATCACGTTTTTTATTTAAATCTTCAGGTTTTGATTTTTCAATTACTTTGCTCATTTAAAATTCCCCCTCATAAACATTAAATTGAATACAGGCTACTTAGCTATATAATTTGGCTGTGATCCCAGATTTGCATATTTGTCAAAATCATGGGTTACTATATCACTAACTTTAACCTTTGAATTTTTAGGAAGTGCCCCACTTTTAATACTTCCATCTATCCATTCTTTAATATCAGAATCTTTTATTGTTCCATTATCTGCATAATAGTGATTTGCACTTACAGGCACTCCTATAGCATCTGCTGTCCACTGGTTAACTTTTGCACGTTCTTTTGGATCAGGTATACTTTTGTTTATATATCTCTCAGCCTTTTTAATTGCCACTACAAATTTTGCAACTTCATCCGGATGTTGTTTTATAAATTTATCTGAAAAATAATAGAGATAAGTCCCTCCATTCTCACCATCTATAGGACGGCTTGTAGTAAGTATATTTCCTATTTTGCTATCTTCAATAGATTTATAGTATGGTGGATGGACTACAGCAATTTGAATAAGTTGTTTCTTTAAAGCTAAAACCTGTTCTATATCAGGCATTTGAACCCATTCAATTTTATCTAAAGATATGTTATTTTTAGCAAATAATATATCAGATAAATAATCTACACAAGAGTTTCTAGAATTAGTTCCCACTTTAACTTTTCCGGGATATTTATTAATATCTGCTAATGTCTTTATAGGACCATTTTTATTACTTATCCACCACATATGTTGAAGATGGGTGTCTGTAACACTTTCTGGCGGTTCAACGATAGATCTTGCCACAGCTTTTAATTTTGCTCCTCCTTGTGCTGCAATAGCTAAATTATTAGGATGTGCATCTCCAAAATCATTATTCCCATTTAGTATTGAAGGCAGTCGTTGAGCTGGCTGAGTATCTCCAGTGTATTCTACTTTTAACCCCTGGTCTTTAAAATACCCAAGCTTATCTGCCACTATAACCGGTGCAGCTGTACAATCTGTCCTGCTCCAGGTTTTAATAACTTGCAATTTCCCATTTTTACCGGTTGAAGCCTGCTTGCTGCCTCCGCATCCAGAAAAAAATGACGCTGTTAAAACTACTGCAGTTACAAGTAAAGTCAATTTCTTATTTTTCATTTTTAGTCCCCCTAAATTTATATTTTTTAAGATATGAAAGAATCCTCTTTCCACACAACAACTTTTTTCTCCACAAACCCTATCGCCTTATTTATAGCTATTCCTAAAACAGCAATAGTGAGTGCTGCTGCAAAAAGTCTATTTATCTGAAAATTAACTTCTGAATTCAATACCAACCATCCAAGTCCTGCACTTGCACCAATCATTTCTGCTGCAATCAGCATCAAAAATGCATTTCCAGAACTCATTTTAAGTCCTGAAAATATACTTGGTGCTGCACCTGGCAAAATAACTTTCCAGAATAATTTTACTTTAGATGTTCCCATAGCTCTGGCTGCCTTAATTAAGAGCGGATCAATAGTTTTTACACCTGTTATAGTGCTAAATAATATAGGCCATATAGACACCCAAAATATTATTGATATTTTTGCCACTTCTCCAATTCCAAACAACAAAATAAATACAGGAAATAGTGAAAAAGGATTAACTTGTGCCAAAATCTGAAGCAGAGGATCTAAAAATTCTTCAAGCTTTTTGAAGCCACCTGCAAGTAAGAATCCCAGAGGGACTGAAACAATTCCAGCTAAAATAAATCCTATTCCAGCTCTTATGATGCTTACTTTAACATGAACAAGCATTTGATTTTTTATTGTAAGACTCCATATTGTACCTATTGTTTCCGAAAAAGTAGGTATGAATTGGTGATCAGCTATACCCACAATTGGAGCTACCTGCCAAAAAATCAAAAACAAAATAATGGCCAAGCTTTTTCTTGTAATTCTTATTAATTTTTCACGCAAATTTTTCTTACCTTTTGCCTCCATAATATCCCTTCCTTAATTTAAAATAAAAAGCACCAGAAACTTATATTCTTAAAACTAAGAACCAAGTCTCTAGTGTTTCTAGTCAACTTTATACTTTTATAATATATTAATTTTTTTAAGTTCTTTTTCTACATCATCTAGTTGGTCTTCACCAAATACCTTTATACCATTTTGACGAAGTAATGCAACTGCCCTCCCTTCACCTAACTTTTTAGTATCTGTAAATGTACCATCATAAACATATAAGCTTCCACATGAAGGACTATCCTGTTTCATGATTGCCAAAGCCACATTATTATCTTTTGCAAGCTTAAGTGCAGCCTGTGCACCTTTTTCATACTCTTTAGTAACATCATCTCCAGCTCCTGTAACTACTCTTTTGCCCCGTATCTGTGAATCTGGCCTTGGAGTAGGAAGCCCTCCTGCCACTTCTGGACATATATATACAAACCTTCCTTCCTCAGACCACTTGAGAAAACGTGGATCATTACAAGTGACATTTCCATTATCGTAACGTACTTTATGACCTAATAAACATGCACTTACTAAAATTTTTTTTTTCATTATCCCTTACACCTCTATTATGAAATTATTTATGCCATAAAAACTAGTATAAAAAAAACACTAAAAACCTATATTCTTAAAAAATAAGAACCAAGTCTCTAGTGTTTCTAGTCAACTTTTTGTTAGAAATTTGTACAAAATAAAAACTTCCTTACAAAATGAGATGCAAGAAAGTAACCTTTTGCTTCTCATCTTTCAGATATACAATCTGCTGGAATTAGCACCATCAAATAAATTTAGGTTGCCGGACGTCATAGGGCCAGTCCCTCAGTCACTCTAGATAAGAATTTGTATTTAATTATTGTGTTGATTGTACCAAATAAAGTTTAACTTGTCAATAATTATTTTTTGAAAATTATATAACATTTACTAGGAAATTGAATAATGCATGAAAAATAGTTGAAGTAATTATATTTCTGGTTTTAAAAAACAAATATCCTAGAAATAAAGCAGTAGGCAATAATATTATGGATGAAGCTAATGCATTGGTAAAATTGAAATTAGCACATATCATTCTCTGGGGTATATGTGAAAAGCAAAAAATAAATGCTGTAATAACTACACCCCTTGATATACCAATGCATTTTATCAATCTAGTTTGAACGTATCCTCTAAATATAATTTCTTCAGTTAATCCAACAATAATAAAATATATAAACATCCATAAATTTAGAAAAGAATAGTCTATATTTATATAATCAAATTTATGTCTTATCATTATGGCAAACACAAAATACATAGAATAACTTATAAAAGCAATACTTATAGACTTTAAAAAGTTTTTTCCAGTTATCCCAATGCTGTATAAATTCTCTCTATTAAACTTAATTGCAAGTATTACTGGAAAAACTTCTATAATAAATATAACTGCATAAACAAATATTGTTGACATGCTTCCAATAATAATATTAAACCTGCATATTATTTGCACTATGACTGGATTTAAGATAGTCCCGCAAAAAATAGCAAATACCAGGCTAATTGCTGCTGATTTTTTGATGTTTTCTATATTTATTGCATAATATTTAAATCTCATCTTTTTAATAATAAATTTTATACATAAAAAGCATAGTAAAAAAACGAGTGATTCTTGTGGTAAAAAATCTTTAATTTGCTGTTGAATTAATTCCGACATATTTTTCCCTACCTTAAATAAGCTAATTACCGTTTATGGATTCTACTGTTATTACCTGAAAGCTTTTTCCGTCAGTATCAGGTCCAGGGTTAACCTCAGTATTTCCCTTTAGTACTCCTTTCACAGTAACAGGCACAGGACTTTTACCCTTTCCGGCCTTAACTTGTCCTCCAACTATATTCCATGCATTTAATTGGGAACCTGTACCATCAAAAGCCCATTTTCCATCTGCACCACTTGTATTTTTTGTAGCAATTGTACCATCAAAGTAATAAAATACCCATTTTCCAGCCTGCTGAAATGTTATACCCAGACCAGCCTCTGCCATTAATTTCATATATACCATATCTGCAGTATCCTCATGGAGTCCAGCTGCAAAATCATCCTCTGTAGTTATATATCCTGTAAAAGTCTGTGTTTGGGAAGCTGACGTATTTGATGAATTTGTTTTAGACTGTAATTGAGTCTGTGCTGCTGGTGATGTTGAAGATTTTGATTTATTGCCAGCTTCCATTTTGCATTTATCTGTAGATTCATCTTTATACTTACAGGATTTATCATCATTTGACTTTTCTAGTGCAGTATTATGCTTACTTTTACTACTTAAAACATTATTTTGAACGTCTGCAGTTGATTCTAAGGATCTATTTCTTATGCCAAACGCAGCCATTGATAATATAGCTGCACACACCACTATAACTGCTATAATTATTTTTTTCTTTTTCATTATACTATCCCCTTAAATTTTACTTAGCATCCTTAATTTGATCCTGTTTCAATTTTCCCAGGTTATCCACTACTATTATTTTGCTCTTTATCATTCCCATCCAGCAGGTATAAATAAATTGTCCATCTTCATTCGGAGTAAATTCAATTATATTGTCTCCTACTACTAAACTTTTTTTAATTTTGTATTTAGGAATCTGAATTGCCTTATTACATTCATTAAAATTTTTCTTATCAACATGAACATTCCATTTAACGTGTACCCCTTTCACCACTTCAATAGGTGGAAAGCTATCAGATCCCACTTCTGTCTTTACAGCTTGAACATTACCTTGAAGCACGGAATATCCCTGCCCAGATTTACTTACCATACTATCCATTCCCAGGGATACACCATATAAAGATAATCCTCTTCCAATCATGACTACTCCAAGTGTAAGCACTAATACAGCACTAACTTTTAATATTACTGTTGAAAATTTTCTATTAATAATTGTATTTGCTGCACCAAACGCAAAAACTATAGGAACTGTGCCGATTGAAAAAAAGAACATAGATGCCGCACCTAATAATACACTTTTTGTTGCCAGTGCATAAAGCTGAACTATTTGAAGTGGTCCACAGGGCATCAATCCAGTCAACAAACCTACAATAATAGGTCCGTAATTATTTTTCTTATAAATTTTTTTTGCAACAAAAGTAGGTGCTGTTATATTTAATTTTCTCAATATACGAAAAGCTCCCAGCAAATTTATTGCCATAATAATCATAAATATACCGCCAATAATAGGAACAATTCCACTAAAAATACCTGAAAAACTAATTATGCGTCCTAAACCACCCACAATGCCGCCAACAATGGTATATGATATAACTCTCCCGGTATTGTAAAGAAATGAAGGTATAAATGCTATATAAGGTTTTCCGTTTTTTAATTTAATTTCATTTCTTTTAACGCATTGAGATATTGCTATACCACCGCACATTCCTATACAATGAAAAGAAGTTAATACACCAAATGCAAACAGCAGCACATAACTAGAATTATTTCCAAGCTTAGGTAGATATTTAAGTAAAAACAAATTTTTAAAAAACTCTAAAATGTTAATTTTAAAAATTGTTGTAAGTATTATAATAAACATAATTATAATCGATATAGGAACTACTACCACCATCACGAGATTATTTCCATTTTTTTTGGCGTTTTCAGCATTATATTGATTTACATTTATATCCTTTATGCTGTTTTTTGCCATATTAAGACCTCCTTGTTATATTTTAGAATTGCATCATCCTTCATAAAAGTTTCAGTGAAAATTCTATTTCACTGAAACTTTTATGTTATTTTTTATTTATTTACTGTTATAGAATTCGCTGTTATTACTGGATACTCTATATTATCAGCATCAGGTCCTGGATTCGTCTGTGTATTTCCTTTTAATGTTCCTGCTACAGTAACTGGAACAGGGCTTTGAGGATTTCCAGCTTCAACTTGCGCTTTAACTAAATTCCATGCATTTAACTGAGATCCTGTACCATCAAAAGTCCATTTTCCATCTGCTCCGCTTGTATTATTTGTAGCAATATTTCCATCAAAATAGTAGAAAACCCATTTTCCATCCTTTTGGAACGTTATTCCCAGGCCAGATTGTGCCATAAGCTTCATATATATCATGTCAGCAGTATCTTCACCAAGAGAAGTTGCAAAATCATCTTCAGTTGTAATATATCCTGTATAAGTCTGATTAGACTGTGATCCGCCATTATTTGAAGCAATAATGGCACTAATTTTACTAATAATATTTCCTGAAACAACACTAGTTCCGCCTAAGACTTCAACATCTGATAGAGAAGTTCCCTCTGATTTTAAATAATCAATGGCATTTTCAGTACTCTTAGAATTTTCACTATCCACCAATACTAACGGTGCATTATCTTTTCCTGCTAAAACTGATGCAACTAACGCATCTGCATATCCATCACCGCTGGCATTTGCTACATAAGCTTTACTTGTTTTTATGTCATCTTTAAATGTCCCTAATACTTTAAGATTTGTATCAAACCTGTCCTTGCCTCCATCAACTCTATTGATTCCATTTACAGCTTTATAGGTATCATCATTTATAACAAAATTAGTGCCTATTACAGTAACTTTTGATTTATGACTGCTTACAAAACTTTCAATTGGTTTTATGCTATCTAAATCATTGTTTCCAAGTAAAAGTATCTCTCCTTTTGAAGCTGCAATTGAAGCTGCAGTCAGTGCATCTGAAAATCCCTGTCCCCCAACTAATATTGCATTAGTTGGGTCCACTCCTAAGTCCACAAGTTTACCTGCTACAGCAGCATTTGTTTCATACCTGTCTTCACCTCCAAGTTCAGTAACTGAATATGAGCTTTTAAGAGAATCTCTAATGTCTTTTGAAATAGAAGCATTACCTCCTACAATGTATATATTCTTGGGTTTTAATGTTGAAATTGCTGATTTTGCACAGGAATCTAATGTTTTTGAAGTAGTTAAAAGTATTGGTGCATCTAATTTTTTTGCCAGTACAGAGGCACTAACTGCATCTGCATAACCTTCTCCTGATACCAGAACTACATTGTCTGAAGTGCTCCAATTGGATTTTGCAACTTTAGCTGCTGTTTCATACCTGTCCTGTCCACTTGTCCTGTTTACCTGTCCTGCTGCTTTAACAGTTGTTGAATCCAAAGTAGTACCTAGAGCTGTGGCTGCAAGACTTACTGAAATTATTAACGTTAATAGTTTATTTCTTTTCATGATTCTTTCCCCCAATATAATTTGTATTTTAATAAATAAATTAAAAAGAGGCTAAATTTCCTTAAAAAATTAAGAAAATTTAGCCTCTAGTTTTCTAGTCAGCTTTTAAATCTTTTCAAGCTAAGAGAATTTAAAGTTACAGATATTGAACTCAATCCCATGGCAGTTGCAGCTAAAACCGGATTTAAGTTACCTGCAGCTGCAAAAGGTATTGCAAATAAATTATAAATAAATGCCCAAAATAGATTTTCTTTAACTTTTAACATGGTTTTCTTAGACAACTTTATTGCCCACACAAGTGCTCTTAAATCATCTCCTAATAGAACAATATCTCCTGTTTCAATAGCTACATCAGTACCAGTTCCAATGGCAAATCCAACATCTGACACTGCAAGAGCAGGTGCATCATTTATGCCGTCTCCTACCATGGCTACAACTTTACCATTTTCTTTTAGTTTTCTAATTTCCTCTGCCTTATTTTCAGGTAATACTTCAGCTATGACATTTTTTATTCCAACCTTATTTGCTGCAAATAATGCAGTTTTTTCATTGTCTCCAGTTAGCATATAAACCTGTATACCCATCTTTTCCAGTTCATTAACTGCCTTTCTAGAATTATTTTTAACTTTATCAGAAAGACCAATCACAGCATCAAGTATACCGTTAAATGACATGAGTACAGCAGTCTTTCCCTCACTTTGCAAAGAGTTCAACACTTTTTCGGAATTTGCCAGTTCAATTTTATTTTCTTCAATAAGTTTTTTTGTTCCAATCAATACCGAATTTCCATGAATAACTGCATGTACTCCTTTCCCCGGGATAGCCTCAAATTCTTGGGCATCACTAATTTCAAATTCAAATTTTTCTTTTGCAGCCTCATATATTGATTGTCCAAGTGGGTGTTCAGATTTTTTTTCAGCCATAGCTGCAAACGTCATTACATCATTTTCATCCTTTAATACCCTTTTATTTAATAAAATAATATCCGTCACCTCAAGTTTGCCAGTTGTTATAGTCCCAGTTTTGTCAAAAACAACAGTGTCTATCTTGCATGCTGCCTCTAACTTTTCACCATCTTTAATTAATGTTCCATTTTCAGCTCCTTTACCTACACCTACCATAATTGCTGTAGGCGTTGCAAGTCCCAATGCACATGGACAAGAAACAACTAAAACCGATACTGCACATATGATAGGTTTATCTATTAAACCTATTCCTTGATTATATATAATAAGATACCAGATTATATAAGTACTAAAAGCTGCAAACAATACACCTGGAACAAAAAATCCACATATTTTATCCGTAATTTTCTGTATTGGAGCTTTACTTTGCTGTGCTTTTTCAACCATTTTTATAATATTTGCAAGTACAGTTTCACTGCCAACTTTAGTTACTCTAAACTTAAATGTTCCATATTTATTTAGGGACGCTCCGGTTACATAATCATTTTTCTTTTTTTGAGTGGGTATGCTTTCCCCTGTAAGCATAGACTCATCTACTGTTGAATAACCTTCCACTATAATACCATCCACAGGTATCTTTTCGCCTGGTCTTACATCTATAATATCTCCAACAACAACTTTTTCAATTGGAATATATTCCTCAGCGTCATGTCTCAAAACTCTAGCAGTTCTTACTTTAAGTTTCATTAAAGACTGCAGGGATTTTGATGTTTTTCTCTTTGCAACAGCCTCCAAATATTTACCAAGCAATACAAGGGTTATGATAACAGAAGAAGATTCAAAATATATATTTTTCATTCCACATACATAAGAAGATGTATCAAAAAATGAAACATATAAGCTGTAAAAATAGGCAGTAGAGCTTCCCATTGCCACTAATAAATCCATAGTGGCAATTTTGGCTCGAAGTGCATAAAATGAATTTTTATAAAATCTAAATCCTATTATAAATTGCACAGGCGTAGCCAGTGCAAGCTGCACTCTCCAATTGTGTAAAAATATGGTGTTTTTTATTAAATATTGAATAAGATCTGAAAAACTCGTTTCACTTTGTGGATTGATATAATTGTCAATTACCCCTAGTCCATCAAGCATCATAGCTAAAATTAAAGGCAAACTCAAAGCAGCAGATATTATTAAAAGATTTCTCAATTTATTCTTTGCAATTTCATATCCATCCAAATTGCCTTTTTCACTTTTATCTTCATTTTCCTCCGGGAAAAATCCTAAAGATTCTATGGTCTTTTTAATATCCTCTAATTGAACTTTATCCGAATCATATTCCAAAAGTGCTTTTTCAGCTGCATAGCTTACTGACACTTTATTTACTCCATTCAACCTTTCAAGATTATATTCAATAGACATGGAACATAATGTGCATGTCATCCCATATACTTTAATAGAGATATCTTTTTTCATTACACTCCCTCCTGACTTGTAAATGTTATAAATTATAAAAAAAAACTAATATTGCTCTTTAAACTTAAAAGGCAACATTAGTCTCCAGTTTTCTGGTTAACGTAAATTAATATTAATTTGATTTTCTTTCTTCTCTTATAAGCAATTTATACATAACTACAAGGCACAATACCCATATAGGCGCTACATAAAGTGCCACCCGTGTACCTGACAAAAATCCCAAAGAGATAACAATTAATACTAAATATATAATAGTAATATATGATGACACCGGATAAAATGGCATCTTAAAATCTATTTTACCTCCAGATTGAAGTTTTTCTTTTCTGAACTTCAACTGGGTAATCAGAATAGTTCCCCAAGCAGTCAATATAGCTATAGTTGTCACTGATGAAATATAAGTGAAAACTTTACCCGGTACAAAATAATTTAAAATTACTGCAATTGCCGCCACTGCACTGCTAAATAGTATTCCCACATAAGGTACACCGGACTTGCTAACTTTTGCAAATATTTTCGGTGCATTATTATTTAAAGCTAAACTGTAGAGCATTCTTCCATCTACATATAGTGCACTATTCATTCCTGAAAGTGCTGCTGTTAAAATTACAAAATTGATAACTGCTGCTGCCTCCGGAATTCCTACCTTAGAAAACACCAATACAAAAGGACTTCCATTTACCCCTATCTTATTCCACGGATAAAGTGCTAACATGACAAAAATAGATCCTACATAAAAGATGAGTATACGCCAAAATACATTGTTGATTGCTTTAGGTATTGATTTTTTAGGATTTTCCGCTTCTCCTGCAGTTATTCCTATAAGTTCCACACCACCAAATGCAAAAGTAACAAATGTAAATGCCATCAAAAATCCGCTAAATCCATTTGCAAAAAAACCTCCATTTGTCCAAAGGTTAGATAAGCCAGCAGCATGTCCTCCATTAAAAAATCCAAAGAAAATAATCAATAGTCCAAATATAATCATACATATGATAGCTACAACTTTAACAAGTGCAAACCAAAATTCAAATTCTCCATAAGTTTTAACTCCAATTAAATTGATTATTATAAGTATAGATAAAAATATTAAAGCAGTAATCCACTTAGGAAAAGCAGGAAGCCAAAATTGAACATATACTCCCACTGCCGTAAGTTCTGCCATAACAGTTAATATACACTGAAACCAATAAGTCCAGCCAGAAAAAAATCCTGCAAAGCGGCCAAGATATTGTGTTGCATAGGCACTGAATGAACCTGAATTAGGGTTGTCAACTGCAAGTTCACCAAGAGCTCTCATAATTAGGAAAACAAAAAAACCTCCCAGTAAATATGCTAAAATAATTGATGGTCCACCTATCTTTATGGCATCTGCCGATCCATAAAATAATCCTACTCCAATAGCTCCTCCAATAGCAATCATCTGAATATGCCTGTTCTTTAAATTTTTCTTTAAACGATCTTCTTCCAAATCTTTGTACCTCCTTAACAATCGGTCACCTTTACATCATAAACCGCAAAGATAACATATAATTAGTGTCTAAGCTTTTTTGCTGTTTTTAGATGAGATTTCTATAATTTCATCAATGAATCTTACTTAGTGGGAAAAGCAGATATCTCAAATCTTTGATTTGATAATATTTGATGATAGTCGCTTTCTCTTTAGAGTTTTGTTTCTCCCACTAAGTTTAGATGAATTATCTAGGGGCGTAGCTACTGTTATCTCCCACTTTGATAGAAAAGCAGATATCCCAAATCTTTGATTTGGCGATAGTCGCTTTCGCTGTGTGCGTGGGAGTGTTACAGTAGGTAGCCATCAGATAAATAAAAAAATCTTCTTGTAAGACAAGTTACAAGAAGATTTTATCTTCATGTTTCTCATCTTTCAGGTATAACCTGCTGGAATTAGCACCGTTGAACATAAACGTTCAGGTTGCCGGGCGTCATAGGGCCAGTCCCTTAGCCACTCTAGATAAGAAATTAAAACAATTAATTTTAAATTTTATAGTTTCTAATAACATGTTATTATTTTGAATATTGTACCTAGTATATATTTTTTTGGTTTACTTGTCAACAATCTCATTTCATTAGAGCAAATTTAATTCACATCAAAACTATTTTACTAATTTCAATACTTGGGGCATACTTAGTTGTTGAGATACTTTAATTTCATAAATAGGTTAGAAATAACCAAAATCTATTTAATAAGTTTATTCATATCTTCAGCAACATTTCTAAGTTCATTAATGTTAGCTTCTATTTCTTCACTGGTGGCAGCATTTTGAGATATTGTTTCTGTTATCATTTCATATTTTGATATTGTATCTTTTGTCATATTCGATACTTCTTCATTAAATTGAACTACATTTTTAGTTTTTGTAAATAACGTAGTAGAAGCATTATTTGTATCCAGAACATTATTACTAAATAATTTCAAATTGGAAGTCATAGCATTTATTCCTCTGACTGTTTCATTAATAATACTATTACCGGTCTGAGACTTTTCGCTATTATACGTCATTTGTTTTTGAACTACATCAATTTTATTTTTTAGTTCATCCACTATTGTACTTGCTTGATTAAGTGATTGTTTTGTTCCTTCAGCTAATTTTCTTATTTCATCTGCTACTACTGCAAACCCTTTACCATTTTCACCTGCTCTTGCTGATTCAATTGATGCATTTAAAGCAAGAAGGTTAGTTTGTTCTGATATATCTCCTATAATATTTAATATCTCATCTACTTGTCTTGATTTTTGTTTCAAATCTTTTGTAGACTTAAACGTATCCTCTATACTATTTTTTATATCCATAATAATTGAAAGAGTATCATTTAAAGATTTCTGATTTTTATCTGTAATATTGATAAAGTAATTTATTTTATCTTCACTATCCTTGGTTTTTTTAGCAACAACCTCATTAGCATTTAATAAAGTATTTAATATTTCTTTATTCTTATTTGATTTATCGAGCATTTCACCAGAACTTTTTGATACAGATTGGCTTGTTTCTGAAACTTCCAAAAGTGAACTTGTTTGTTCTTCAATAGCTGCACTTAAGTTTTCACTTGATGATAAAACAGTACCAGAAATTTGAGCTATATTTCCAAATAAATCTAACAATTTTTGCTTTTCTTTTTTTAACTCAATTTCCTTATCACCAATTGACTTTAATAGATTAGATGCAAAGTATACAACTATGAAAATTAATGCCAAAGTTATAAAAATAGTGATGATTTTCATAGCCGATTCTGCAATAATTAATTGTTTATCCTGAAAAATTGAAGGATTATTTACAAATACTATGATTTGGCATAAAAGGCTTAAAGCTATTGACTCTATAATCATTTTTATATCAAAAAGCAAGGCTCCAAGAATAACGAAAAAGAAAACTATAAGCCATATGGAATTTAAGTGCATTGTAAAGTTCAAATATAAATACTGAAAATAAGTTATTATTAAAAGTACAATTTTTGTTGTATTAAATGCTTTTATATTAAAACCATTTTGAGTAATGATACATTTATAACATTTATAAAATATAATACCATAAATTAGAACAAATATTCCAAGCATAATTAAAGAAATTACACTTATGTTGTCATTTAGTCCAAGTAATTTTATTGAAGAATAAAATAGAAATGATAGAACACAGCATGCCATATAAATTATTAGTACAACTTTAAGTGATTTTTTATTAAAAGTTATTTGAAAGCTCTCTTCTTTAGTATTCATTTTATGTCCCCCTAAATATATTAATCTTTTTATATTTTCAAGTGCAAACTGAAATTTCATTTCAAATTTGCTTTTTCCGATACAAACTTGAAAACTTTTACAAATTAAAAATGTACCTATTAATACATAAATAGGTACCAGAATATAAGTATAAACAGAGTTCTTGGCATCAGAGTTTTGACTCAATCTGACGCTTATTAACAGAATTCTAAGTGCTTTCAAGCACTTAAAACACGTTATCCTCTAGTAGAAATCGTTATCCAAACACGTAGCAGTGCTTATCTCCTCCTTTAATAGTCACTTTCACTGTTGTGCGATGGAGTGGATAAATATTGATTATTAAAACTATAATTTGGTAACCTGGCAGTCATAGAAAATAATTTTCTTTAGACCCATAGCTTTGCGACTTTATCTTTCGATAAATGTGCTATTATCAATGTAGTAATATAAAATATATTACATTAAAATTTTATAAAATTCAATGGTAATCGCATATTATTGTAATTTATGCATAAAATATTTATATATTTTGTATAAGCATTCAATCATATTATCCTGTAACATAATTAGATTTTTATTGACATTGAAAAACATAACATATATAATACATATTAGTTAATAAGAATTTTACAAAAAATTAAATAAATCCTTATCAAGAGAAACTTAGGGACTGGCCCTATGAAGTTTCAGCAACCTCATGTTTTGCTTATGCGTAAACATGTAAAGGTGCTAATTCCAGCAGATCATAATAATTCTGAAAGATGAGGGAGAGATGTTTTTTTAATAAACTCTCGTAATAACCTACGCTATTTATCCTCTTCTTTTTGGGAAGAGGATTTTTTATTTTTCAGCAAAAAATTCATGAATTTAAAATACATTACTTAAAGAGAGGAAGTGAATAATGTATTTTTACATATTAAAATACATTAGTACAAATTATGGACAAACTTACATCAAAAGAAATTATAAAACTTGCACTAAAAACTGGAGCTTCTCTAGCAGGCATTGCAAATGTTGAGGATCTAAAAAAAGCCCCTGCCTTTACTGTAGTACCTAAGATGCCTAAATACAATGGTGTTGGAACTTATATGCGCGGAGAAAAAGATAAATTTCTAACAGAGGTTCTATGGCCCCAAGGAATAAAAAGTGTACTTATTTTAGCTTATCATCATCCTATAGACAACCCTGCTGTGGATTATTGGATTGAAGATCACAACACTATAGGCAACAAAAAATTAATTAGTATTACCAAAAATGTTAAAAGTATATTAGAAAAGGAATGTGTAGAAACCTATTCTTTTAATTATCATGTTGAAAAAGGTGGAATATTCTTAAAAGATTCAGCTGTAACAGCTGGATTAGGATGCATAGGAAGAAACAACTTACTAGTCACACCTGAATATGGTCCGCATGTAAGATTAAGAGCACTTGGTTTAAGTTTGGATTTACAATCAACTGGTCCTTCTGGATACGATCCATGTAAAAGCTGCAAAATTAAGTGCTGGGAAAAATGTAAAAAAAGTGCATTTGCTAAGGAAATATATTTTTCTTCAGAATTAGGTAGAAGTGAACTTCCTGGAAGAGTAGGAAATTTTGATAGAACCTTGTGTAATATACAAATGGAAGAAGATGTAGCTAGTATTAAGCCTATGAATATACCTGAAGTTTCTACAGAAGAACCTGTTAATGTTATAAAATACTGCAGAACATGTGAATATGCGTGTCCCATAGGTAAATAACTATATGTTTTATTGTTAGACAAAAGGAGGAAGTTTAAAATGGACACAAATTCAAAAGCAAATGAACAAGGTCAACTTAAAAGGACTTTAAAAGCCAGACATATGAACATGATTGCCATAGGAGGGTCAATTGGAACCGGTTTATTTTTCGCCAGCGGAAGTGCAGTTAGCACAGCTGGACCTGGTGGAGCTGTTTTAGCTTATGTAATTATGGGAATTTTAGTTTATTTTTTAATGACATCTCTTGGTGAGATGGCAACACTGCTGCCTATATCAGGATCCTTTGAAACTTATGCTACAAGATTCATTGATCCTGCACTAGGTTTTACCCTTGGATGGAATTACTGGTTTTGCTGGGCAATATGCGTTGCAGCTGAATTGGTTGCAGGCTCAATGATTGTTAAATTCTGGCTTCCGAATACCAATACTACTTTATGGAGTATGTTATTTTTAGTAATAATTTTTATCTTAAATATTCTTTCAGCAAGAATTTACGGTGAAAGTGAATATTGGTTTGCAAGTATTAAAGTTGTCACAATTATAGTATTCCTTATAGTAGGTGTTCTCATGATATTTGGCATTTTAGGTGGAAAATCACCTGGATTAAGTAATTGGGTACTATCAGATGCTTCTGGAAAGAAAGGGCCTTTTGTTGGCGGAATATCTGCTATTATTAATGTATTTTTAGTTGCAGGATTTTCTTTCTCTGGAACAGAAATAGTTGGCCTTGCCGCAGGTGAATCGGAAAATCCTGAAGAAAATGTTCCTAAAGCTATAAAAAATGTTTTCTGGCGTATTTTACTATTTTATATGGGGGCAATTATAGTAATTGGTTTTTTAGTTCCTTTTACTGATCCAAACTTATTAAAAAGTGGTGCAGATAATATTTCATTCAGTCCTTTTACCATGGTATTTAAAAGATCTGGTCTTGCAATTGCAGCAAGTATTATGAATGCAGTAATTTTGACATCAGTTCTATCCTGCGGTAATTCAGGCCTTTATGTAGCTTCACGTATGCTTTATTCCCTATCCAAAGAAGGAAAAGCACCTAAATTTTTATCAAAAGTAAACAAACATGGTGTTCCTACAACTGCTTTATACGCCACAACTGTTATTGCTTGTTTTGCTTTTTTCGCCTCTTTGATTGGAGATGGGAAAATATATTACATACTATATAATGCTTCTGGTATCACAGCCTTCTTTGCATGGTTAGGTATAGCTATCTGCCACTATAGATTTAGGAAAGCATACACTGCACAAGGCAAAAATTTGAAAGATTTAAAATATAGGGCTAAGTTATATCCATTTGCCCCTATTATATCTATTATACTTTGTATAATTGTTATATTTGGTTCTAACATATGGGTATTTCAAGCTAAAACATTTAGCTGGTTTGATTTTGTAACAAATTATTTGTGTATTCCTATATTTATATCTTTGTATCTTGGATACAAGATCATTAAGAAGACAAAGATAGTACCTCTTAAAGAATGTAACTTTGAATATACTGAAGGTGATAATAAAAGAAAAACTTTATCCTAATATTAAGGTTATAAAAAAACAGACAATGGATACAAATTGATATGCTCCCTGTCTACTTGACAGGGATCAGTTCAAATACTCATTGTCTACTTTTTTAATATTTTAAATGGAACTTTTATTTATTCATATAAGTTTTTGCTAAAATACCTGTCTCCTCTATCCGGAAATACTGTAACTATATTACCTTTATCTATAGTTTTAGCCAGTTTTAACGCAGCTGCAATTGCTGCTCCAGAAGATGAACCTACTATCAATCCCTCACGTTTAGCCAGTTCTTTAACTAGTGAAAATGCCTCCTCATCATTTACCTTTATGACTTTATCCACTAATTTTAAATCCATAGTATCTGGCAGGAAGTCATTTCCTATACCTTCAATGGCATAACCATGTTCTTCAGTGCCGCCGCCAAGAGTAGATCCTTCCGGATCAGCTAATACAGCTTTTACATTACTATCTTTTTCTTTCAAATATCTTGCTATTCCTGTAAAAGTTCCCCCACTTCCAGCTCCAGCTACAAAGTAATCTATCTTACCGTTTAACTGCTCATATATTTCAGGACCTGTTGTAAGGTAATGAGTCTGTGGATTGTCTTCATTTTCAAATTGACCAAGTGATATAGAATTGGGAATTTTGCTTAAAAGTTCTTTTGACTTTTCTATAGCTCCTCGCATACCGTCTTTTTCAGGAGTATGCACTATTTCTGCACCAAGTGCCCTCATAAGCACTTGCTTTTCTATGGAAAATTTCTCTGGAACCGCAAATACTACTCTATATCCCCTATTGAGTGCTCCAAGTGCAATTCCAAGTCCAGTATTTCCTGCTGTAGCTTCTACTATAGTATATCCTTTTTTTAACTTTCCTCTTTTCTCTGCCTGCTTTATCATATAATCCCCAATTCTGTCTTTTACACTTCCTCCTGGATTGAAATTCTCAAGTTTAGCATATATATTCACACCATCTTTTAAATCAAATTCATTTATCTTTAATATAGGAGTCTTTCCTATCATTTCCTTTATATCATCAAAAACTTCCATTTAAAAATCCTCCAATCAAATTATTTATCAAACTCTATTTTGAAAGCTCAATTGCCTTTTTTAAATCTTTTACCAAATCTTCTTTATTTTCTATTCCAACAGAAAGTCTTGCCAAATTGTCTACAATTCCAACTTTTTGTCTTATTTCATAAGGTATAGCTGCATGGGTCATAGTAGCAGGATGGCACATTAAAGATTCCACTCCACCAAGACTTTCTCCAAAAGTTATAAGTTTTAAATTCTTGAAAAACTTCTTTATATCTATATCCTTTTTCAGTACAAAAGAAATTATAGCTCCATAACCTCTAGCCTGTTTTTTCTGAATTTCATGGCCTTTATGGCTCTCAAGTCCCGGATAATAAACTTTTTCTACAAAAGGACTCTCATTTAAGAATTGAGCTACATAGCTTGCATTTTCAAGGTGTCTATCCATTCTAACTGACAATGTTTTTATTCCCCTTATCAAGAGCCAGCTGTCAAAAGGTCCTAATACTCCACCTGTTGAATTTTGTATAAAATACAATCTTTCAGCCAACTTTTCATCATTTACAACAACAAGTCCTGCAACTAAGTCGCTGTGGCCCCCTAAATACTTGGTTGCACTATGAAGTACTATATCTGCTCCCAGTTCTATTGGTTTTTGAAGATAAGGTGTCATAAAAGTGTTGTCTACAATAGTCAAAAGATTATTTTTCTTTGCAATTTCAGATATCTTTTTTATATCTGTTATATCCATAAGTGGATTAGTTGGAGATTCAATATATATTGCCTTTACTTCTTTTGTAATACTACTTTCAACTTTTTCTAGGTCACTTGTATCAATCAATTCGTAGTTTAAATCAAAATTTTTAAATACTTTATCAAGTACCCTGTAAGTTCCACCATATACGTTGTCTGATATTATTATTTTATCTCCACTTTTAAAAAGTGTCAGCACGGCAGTTATAGCTGCCATTCCTGAGGCAAATGCAAGTCCATTTTTACCTTCTTCAAGTTCTGCTATAAGTTTTTCAAGTGCCTCTCTAGTTGGATTTCCCGTTCTTGAATATTCATATCCTTTGTTTTCTCCAAGTCCACTTTGCTTATAGGTTGACGTCTGATATATTGGAACACTAACTGCTCCTGTAGTTTTATCCCCATCAACCCCACCGTGTATTAATAATGATTCTATATTCATCTGTTTATTCTCCTTTCTTTATTCCTTTAGCCATAAATATTCCCGGTTCAGTACATTCACCTTTGCTGGAATATCCTGTACATTTAAGTCCTGTACTTTCAACCTGTATATCCTTAAATCCTGCATTTTTTACCCAGTCGCTTATCATTTTATGAGAAAATCCAAGCCACTCATCATGCATTTCAATTCTTGCCCATTCTCCATCATGTTCTTCTACATCACATATGACAAAAGTTCCATCTTTTTTAAGCACTCTATAAATTTCATTAATTGCCTTTTCTGCATCTACTACATGATGGAGAGCCATATTTACAAATACAGCATCAATAGATTCATCAAAGAGCGGTAAATCCGACATAGAACCTTTTATTGGATATATATTCTTAATTGATTTATCTAAAGCTTCACTATGAAGCTGCTTTAACATGTTTCTGGAATTGTCCAGAGAAAATACAAGTTTTGCATCCTGTGCAAGTGCAAGTGATATAAATCCTGTTCCACAGCCCAGGTCTGCACAAATTTTATTCTTTATATTAAATTGTGAAAGTGCTATATATTTTAATTTATCCTCAAAATAATCTTCTCTTATTACATCCCATTTATCTGCAATTGAATCAAAATATCCTACAGAATTCATGATTATTGTCCTCCTTATAAATAATTTCAATATAAAAAATTTTCAATTATTTCCAAATATTATATTTTTGAGTTCCGGATTCTCAAAAACAAAAAACCTTCTGCCTCAATTCAGAGGCAGAAGGTTTACTTCCGCGGTTCCACTCTGTTTATCCTATAAAAAATACACATATAGGACAACTTAATTTTTGGTACAATCATACCTCAATGCTTTAACGGGCATATACGCTGAAGTCTACTAAACTTCAATTCAGAGCTCCAAGATGCACTTCAATTATCATCAACTAAGATCTCCTTTCATCCAAGGGAAATCCTCTCTGTAATAGTCAAATTATAATCTACTCTTCTTATCATCGCAATTCATAGTTATTTACTAAGATTTAATTTAAATATATAATACTACGTAATTTAAATATAATCAAGTATTATTTTTAATTTTTATTTCACTTTTTTACTTTATATCTATAAATTTTTATCATTATAGTATTTATGGGGTTGTTGCACTAAGTAATTTACATACAGTATGTTGGAACAACATACTGTAGTATTCCAGCTTAGTGTGACAGCCCCCACTTTAAATTTATTTTGCATCAATTTTTTTTAGCAGTTTCTCAATATACTCAAGTATAACCCTCTGTTTTATATCTTGAAACATTTCATCAGTATCCCATATTTTATCTTTAATACAAAGACTGTCTTTTATACATATACTTTCTCTTAATCTAGTTGCATCCAGTTCCAATTGACTTTTTAACTCTTTCAAGTTTTCTATAGCCAATGTCATCACCTCATTTGTTCCTCTTAATATACTATTCATGACTTTAAAATTAGGAACTTTATATAAACCTTAAACTTATATCCAGCGCTTTTACAGAATGTGTAAGAGAACCTATAGATATTATATCAACACCTGTAGAAGCAATATCCCCTATAGTATTTTCGGTGACATTTCCCGAAGCTTCTAAAATAAACTTTTTATTTACAAATTTCACAGCCTTTCTCATAGTATCTACATCCATATTATCCAACATAATTACATCAACTTCAGTATTAACTGCTTCTTTCAATTGATCCAGATTTTCTACTTCTACCTCTACTTTAGCTGTAAATGGAATTTTATTTTTTATTCTTTTAACAGCTTCCGTTATAGAACCTACTGCCCTTATGTGATTATCCTTAATCATTACAAAATCAGACAAGTTCAGCCTATGATTGTATCCTCCTCCTGCTGTAACAGAATACTTATCCAAAATTCTAAATCCAGGAAGAGTTTTTCTTGTATCTACTATTTTCACATCATAATCCTTTACTAAATCAACCATCCTATTAGTTTTAGTTGCAATTCCACACATTCTTTGAAGTATATTAAGGGCAACCCTTTCTCCCTTTAATATAGATTTAGAATTTCCTTCTAATTCTACAATAACATCGCCTTTCTCCACTTTGGAACTGTCTTTTATCTTGACGTTGAATATTATACTGCTGTCCACAATTTCAAATACTCTTTTAGCCACATCAATTCCAGCAATAACACCTGGCTCCTTTGCAATAAATCTTCCTTTTGAAACCTCACTTCCCAAAAGCAAATTATCTGTAGTAACATCACCATAATTTATATCTTCTATAAGAGCATTTTTTATTAATTTATCAACTATTAAGTAATTCAAATTCAATCACCTCAAAACTACGTTATCTTTAGAATAATCCTCAATATAATTACTTCCTATGGAAGTCTTACTTTCCAAAGTAGCCATAATTATACTTCTAGCAACTTCATACATATTATAAACTTCTACTTGCTCGATACTTTTAAAATTTATATATTGAAATTTAAACAGAACTTCATCTACAACCTCTAGTGCACTTTTAATGTTATCAATTCTTCTAACTATTCCCAAATTATTTTCCATTAATATCTTCAGATTCTGTTTAAGTTTTGAAAAGTCCATGTAACTCTCTTTACATTGAGGAATAAATACACTATCTTCAAAATTATCTTCATCTATAACTTTTATTTTATTTAAGATGTCCTCTGCAACCCTTTTTCCAAAAACCAGAGCTTCCATTAAAGAATTACTAGCAAGCCTATTTGCTCCATGAACCCCAGTGCAAGCACATTCTCCAACTGCATAAAGGTTTTCCATACTAGCTCTTCCAAACAGATCCACCTTAATACCACCCATAAAATAATGTTCAGCTGGAGTTACAGGTATGTAATCCTTATATATTTCTATACCATTTTCTTCGCATTCACTATAAATCTTATTGAATCTATTTTTTAAAAAATTTTTTTCGTACATAGTAGCATCCAAGTAAACATAATTAGAATCAGTTTTTTTCATTTGATCACTAATTGCCCTAGCTACAATATCCCTAGGAGCAAGTTCCATCCTTGAATCATACTCTTTCATAAACCTGCTCCCACATTTATTTTTAAGTACGGCACCTTCTCCCCTTACAGCTTCAGATATTAGAAACATCTTTTCCTCATTATTTTTAGAGTATAAAGCTGTAGGATGAAACTGAATGTATTCCATATCTTCTAAGGTTACCTTTGCCCTTATTGCCATGGCAATTCCATCTCCTGTAAGCACATCTACATTCGTAGTTTTAGAAAATAACTGTCCAATTCCACCAGAGGCTATTATACAACATTTTGACTTTAAATAAACAACTTTATTTTTGTAAAATGCCATTATACCACAGTATTTGTTTTTGTTATCAACAATATCCAAGGCGAAGATATTAGGTATTATTTCTATATTAGAAGCATTTTTAGCCTGGTTTACAAGAACCTCCATTATAGCTTTTCCTGTAGAATCTCCATTTACATGAAGTATCCTTGCAATGGAATGATTTCCCTCAAAAGACCTATAAAAATTACCTTGGGAGTTTTTATCAAATTTAACTCCAAGACGAACCAAATAATTTATAGCTTTCTCAGATTCATTTACAAGCACATTTACAGCTTCCAAATCATTAACATAGCATCCTGCATTTATAGTATCCTTTACATGAAGCTGTCTGTCATCGTTTTGTATACTTGCTGCAATTCCTCCTTGAGCCAGGTATGAATCACAATCATATACATCCTTTTTGCTTAAAACCGCTACTCTTAAATTTTTAGAAAGCATTAAAGCAGTATAGAGTCCTGCTATTCCTGCTCCAATTATAACTACATCAAAGCTCTTGCTTTCACAGGAATTCACGTTATAGTTTGCTAAATATCTTCTTTCCACTTTACATCACCAGCCTATATAGAATTTATTCAATACGTAACATTTTCTCAAGGGAACCCAATGCCTTTATTCTCATTGATTCAGGAATAAATATTTCATGTTCCATATTTAAAAGAGAATTGTGGACATCTTTTAGTGTAGTCATTTTCATATTTTGACATACAAGTCTTGGACTTAATAAATAGAAATTTTTTTCAGGATTATCATTTTTCATTTTATGAAGTACCCCTATTTCAGTACCTATAATGAATTCCCTATTTGGTGATTTCTTTGCATAGTCAATTATCTGTGACGTACTTCCAACAAATTCAGCATTATCCCTTATTTCTTTTGAAACTTCAGGATGCACTAACATTTCAGCTCCAGGATGCTCTCCTTTTATTTTTTTAACATCTTCTATAGTTATTCTGGCATGAGTTATGCAGTGACCACCTGACCAAGGTATGATTTTTTTACCTGTAACTTTTTCAGCTACATAACTGGCAAGATTTTCATCTGGTACAAATAATATTTCATCCTTATCCATACTTTCTATAACTTTAACTGCATTAGAAGAAGTACAACATATATCACTTATAGCCTTAACCTCAGTAGAAGAGTTTATATAACACACCACAGCTGCTTCTGGATGCTTTTCTTTTTCCTCCATAAGTTGTTCTTCATCTATACACTCTGCTAAAGGACATCCTGCATATTTTGAAGGAAGTAAAACTCTTTTATTTGGTGATAGTATTTTTGCACTTTCTGCCATAAATTTAACCCCACAAAATACTATAACTTCATTATCCATTTTAGCAGCAGCTCTACTTAGTGCAAAAGAATCCCCTACAATATCTGCTATATCTTGAACTTCTGGCAGCTGATAGTTATGCGCTAATATGCAAGCATTTTTTTCTTTTTTCAACCTATTTATTTCATTTATTAAAAATGTTTTGTCCATATTACACCTCTAAAATAATATTTTTGTTTGATAATATATTAATATTTTTATACCATACCAATATTTTTATACTACAATTTCATGTATATACACCAGTATATACTATTTTTTATATTTTAACAACATACAATAAAAGCATTACTAAATTCCACCTTTACAATTACATTAAAAAAAGTATGGATCATAATCCATACTTTTAGTAAATTATCATAATTTACAAACTATTTACAATTTGATTTAAATTTTCTGACATAGATGTGATTTCTTCTATACTAGCTGTGATTTCCTGTGTAGCCGCTGCCTGCTCTTGACTTGAAGTCAATGAATTCTGACTCATCTTGCTAGAAGATTCAACCTTTTCCCTAATATTATCTGTTAACTTTGCAATTTTAGGCACTGTACTTCTTGACTGTTCTGATAATTTTCTAATTTCTTGTGCAACTACCCCAAAACCCTTTCCAGCATCTCCTGCCCTAGCTGCTTCAATTGAGGCATTTAATCCAAGCATCTTAGTCTCATCTGAAATACCTTTTATTAAAGAAGATACTTCATTTATCTCTTCTGACAAAGATATTATTTGTTTTATTTCATTATCCAGATTTTGCTCGTTTGTATGTATTTCAGATGCTGAAGCAGCTAATTCCTCAATGGTAGAGGATACTCCTGTAATATTTTCCGTAAGATCATTAGACATATTTTTCAAATTCACTGTAGCTCCTCTAGGTATAATCATTCCAAAAGTACCCACAACATCACCTGTATCCTCATCACATAATGGATAAGTTGCCATCCTAACAGGTGTTCCTGAATTTCCTAAACTATCTACATTCTCTGATGCAAATTTTTTAGTTTGAATTGCCTTATGTACTACAGATGCAGGATTATCTACAAATGGGACTCCCGGCTTAATAGCAGGTATATCAAATTTTTCAGATCGCTGTATATCAACTATTTTTTCTAAGTCAGATAAAATGAAAAAAGCTCCTTCTGGAAACATTTCAACTAATATTGGTGCAAAATCTTTAAACGCCTTTGTTACAGGGTGTATCTTTGGAAACAGGGAACAAAACATCCCAACAATTTGTCCATTTTCATCTTTTATAAGTTCCTCAAATATTTTAAATCTTCCGTATCTAGGATCTGAAACATTCTTTATAACATCTTTTTTTTCTTGAAATGCTTCTAATGATATGTTCTGTTTACTTACATCAAATCCAATATCCATCACTTTAATATCAAATGCCTTAGATGCTTTTCTCCAAACAATTCTATTTTTTTCAATAATAGCATATAATACTCCTCCTGATATCATATCTGCCTGGGATTCACACATACGTTTTACACAATCTAATTCATTTATAGAAATCATAAAAATCTACTCTCCTTACATTATCTTTAAAAATTATATTAACCGTTATTTTTATTATAGTTAACCGGTAGAACTTAATCAATAAATTCGCTATATTTATTCCCTCGTTTTCCTACTTTTTACTAAACTTATACATAATACTTAATTTTGTAACTTATTTCTTATACAACATAAGACATTATATAGACGTCTTTTAGCGCTATAGAATAAGTTGCTATTTACATTTTTAACTTCTTCTTCAGCAAAATATCTATTTTCTATATAGGCTGTATATCTTATTTCAATTTGTATAGCTTCTACATTTTTCGTAGAACTATAATGAGATACGATGTATCCTCCTCTAAGTCCCTTTTCATCAACTTTTACATTAAACCCCTGAGAAGTAAATGCATCATACACCAGTTCTAAAAATTCTTTGGAACAAGTTTTTCCTTCACGGGTTCCAAGTATTATATCTGCTTTTGACTGTTCAAAGAAACTATGTAAATCTAACAAGTAGACTTTATTCTTTAGTTTCAAAACTTTTTCTAGTTCTCTTTTCAAAGAAGAGTGATAGGGATTATAGATATTCTTTATTCGCTCCTCTATTATCTCCATTTCCAATGGCTTGTCATAAATTTTTCTGTCAAAGGTAGTGTTATAATATACTAAGGACTTTGTATATTTCCCCTGTATAAATTTATTTTCAATATTTCTATTTACATCTATAACATATCTGCTGTAATTAGCCGACACTACAGTTATATTTAACTCTTGTAAAAAATCATAAAGGTCATTTAAAAACCAGTCATTGTTTGGAAGTAGCACTCCTTTTTTCATGCTTTGTTTCATTTCCAAAGTTATTTTACTAGATCCATGTGGAATGCTTGTAACTATATTACACGGACTTTTACTATTTATTACATTAACCGGATTCATCAACATCCCTCCAAATTATAATAAGATGATAAATTTGTATCATAATACAATACATGTTACTATTGTAATATAAATGATATTATATATGGAAGGTGATATGTTGATTATTAAAAAAATAATTTCATTGTCCCTCGTGGCATCATCTATAATGGTATTTTCTACTTTCACATCAACTGCAGCAGCTGATTCCTCCTATTCCCCTAAAAAATCACAGGTAATTCAATGGGAAAAGCATACAGATATAAGTACGCTTAAATGCTGGACTATAAAATTTAAATCACCAGTAGATGAAAATTCTCTCCTGCTCCCGGGAATAATTACTGTAACAGACTCAAAGGGCTGCTTAATTCCAACAAACCTTTTTTTAGACAATAAAAACAGCTATGTATATGTACAAGCACCCGAAGGTGGATATACTAAAGGACAAACTTATTATTTAAACATTTCCAAAGATTTAAAATTTCAAGATAAAAGTAAATATCTTAAAAATCCAGTACAAATGGAATTTTCAACTGACAATATAGGTACTGTATCCATAGATGAAAATAGTCCTATAATTGGAACAAATAATTCTTTTGGATTCAACCTAGCAAAAAATTTACTATCTGAAGATACAGATAAAAGTCAAAATATGATTATTTCTCCTTTGAGCATATCCAACATATTAGCTATGACTCAAAATGGTGCTGAAAATAAAACAAAACAGGAAATATTGAATTGTTTAGGGCTTGCATCTATAGATGATAACACTATAAATGAAGAATATTATAGTTTGTCACAATACTATAACAATTTAACATCAACAGACTTAAAAGTTGCAAATTCAATATGGACAAATAATGATATAAACTTAAATAGTACTTTTAAAAATACTGCCCAAAAATATTATAATTCAGAAATACATTCAGAAGATTTTAGTGATCCTAACACCTTGAAAAAGATAAATGAATGGGTAAAGAAGTCCACCAAGGAACAAATTAAGCAGATTATAGACGATATAAGTGAAAAAGACCAAGCCATTTTAATAAATTCCACATACTTTAAAGGAAAATGGAAAAATGGATTTTCACCAGACAAAACTAAAAAGGAAAATTTCACTCTATCCAGTGGGAAAGTGATAAGTACAGACACTATGGAAGATACCTCCCAAATAAATTATCTGAAAGGAACTAATTTTCAAGCAATTTCTCTGCCCTACTATGATGGAATGGAAATGGACATATTTTTGCCTAACAAAGGTACAGATATAAATGATTTTACAAAAAATATTACTGAAGAAAAATTTGACAAATGGATAAACAGCTTTAATGATACAAATGTTCTACAGCAAATTCCTAAGTTCAAAATCAATTATGGTGTGACTTTAAACAATACACTAAAAAATTTAGGAATGGACCAAGCATTTGATAGCAGTAAAGCAGATTTTACAAAACTTATAAGTGAAACATCAAAAAATCCTTTCTATATTAATACAATAAAACATAAGGCTGCAATCAATGTAGATGAACAGGGCTCTGAAGCTTCTGCAGTTACCTCGATATTCGTAGCAGGTTCTCCTGCACCTTCTTCTAATGAGCCAATTTCTTTTAAAGTAGATAGGCCCTTTTTCTTTGTCATACGAGACAATAACTATAATCTTATATTATTTATGGGCAAAGTAGAAAACCCAAGTACAAATACTGAAAATTAAATATAAAATATCCTTTTTGAGCAATTGTTAACATCAATATACATTTCATGTTGACAATTCCTTAAATAATTATTATAATTTTATTGTCAACGTAAATATTATATAGGTTAACAATTGTTGAGGAGGAAAAATATGAACTTAAAACTTAGAGAAATAACTACAACAGCTATATTTACAGCTTTAACAGCTATTTTAGCTCAAATTTCTATACCGCTCCCTTTTAGTCCTGTACCTATAACCTTTCAAATATTAGCAGTTTACATATCTGCAGTAATCTTAGGAAGTAAACTTGGTGCATTATCTCAATTGGTATATGTACTTTTAGGAACAGTTGGTGTACCTGTATTTGCAAACTTCCATGGTGGTTTAAGTGTAGTATTAGGACCAACAGGAGGATATCTCATAGCTTACCCTATTATAGCTTACATCATAGGGAAAATTTCAGAAAAAGAACTGTCTTTTGTTAAATCAATTGTGGGTTTAATTCTTTCATTAATATTTTGTTATGCACTTGGAGTACTTCAGCTTTCATTTATAACAAAAATTACAATAGAAAAGTCCATATTAGTAGGTGCTCTTCCATTTATCCCTTTAGATACCATAAAAGTTATAATTGCTTATATATTAGGTAGTAGAGTTCGAGACGCTCTCATAAAAACAAATCTTATAAAATGTTAACATTAAGAGCTCATCATCTATTGTGTATCCAGGGATATAGGGGCTACGGTTATAGCAAAGATTTCACTAAAAATATGGGTAAGATTGTTTATACTTTAAAAAAGGATCCTTCCACACAGGTGAAGATTATAGCCAAAACAGACATCCTTTGTTCTTGCTGTCCACATAATATAGACGACAAATCCTGTGAACATCAATATAAAGTGGACCACTTAGACAAAAAAGTATTAGATCTATTTCAAATAGAGAAAAATAAAGTATACTACTATAGAGATCTTTTAGATATTATACGCAAAAAAATAACTTATGAAAGTTTCAAAAATATATGCAGTATATGTCAATGGTTTAATTATGGATATTGTAAGGAAGGACTAATAGCCATCAGGTAATTCATCTAAACTTAGTGGAAGAAACAAAACTCTAAAGAGAAAGCGACTATCACCAAATGAAAGATTTGGTGATAGTCGCTTTTTCCACTAAGCAAGATTCATTGATAAGTCAGAAAATCTGTAGAATTTCTAATTGAAATTTAAACTTATATAATATCGTATAAGCTAACTATTAATTAGGAACTCTATAATATTTTTGTAAAAATTTATAAGAAATTATGGTATACTATTTACATATACTTTAGTGTTAAATAAGCAGGAGGTAATCGTATAATGTTACATATAATTGCAGCTTTAAATGAATATTATGCACTTGGCAGGGACAATAAACTACTCTGGCATATACCAGAGGATTTAAAAAGATTTAAAGACATCACCTACGGTAAATCCATTATAATGGGAAGAAAAACTTTCGAATCCCTCCCATGTATACTTCCTAAAAGAAAACATATTGTCATTACAAGAGATAAAAGCTATAACATTTTAGATGAAAGAGTAGAAATAGTCCACCATGTTGAAGACGTTTTAAAATACAAAGATTCTCCTATAGAAAGCTTTGTTTCAGGTGGAGGAGAAATTTATAAGCAATTACTCCCCTACTGTAATAAATTATACCTTACAAAAATTCACTCTCATGAAAAAGGCGATACCTATTTTCCTAAATTTGACAAAAGCAATTACCATGTAATCGAATTCAAAGAGCACTGTTATGGCAATATAAAATATAGTTTTATAACTTATGAAAAAAATTAATAGGAGAATAATAATGACTTTTTTTAAAAAATTTTTAATAAGTACCTTTATATTACTTTTTGCAATTTCCATTCACTCTTTTAAAGCCTACGCTTCAAGTGGAGTGGACTTATCCATGTTCAATGTAAATACCTCTATAAAAGAAGATGGTTCTATAGATGTAGAAGAAATTATAACTTACAATTTTAAAGATAACTATAATGGAGCCTATCGGGATATATCTACTATAAGAACCAAAGGTATAAAAAACCTTAAAGTATCACTTATATCACATGATGGCAGTGAAGTTCCATTTAAAGAAAGTTCTAAGGTTAAAAACGGAGATAATGGTGTATTTGAAATATTGTCAAAAGGTACAAATTTATATGGAATTAAAATTTACTGTCCTTCAAAAAATGAAAAGAGAACTTTTAAAATAACCTATACTATAAAAAATGTATCAGTAAAATATAATGATACTGGTGAATTTTACTACACGTACCTGTCAAACTATAATGAAACTAAAGTAGACAATTTAAAGATACATATTAATCTTCCAGAAAATATTGACAAGCAATATATAAAAGCTTATTACCATGGTATTGCAAATGGAGAATGCATTATAAGAAATGGAAATGTAGATTACTTCTTTCATCATGTAAAATCAAAGGAGCTCGTTCAGGTAAGGTTGCTTTTTCCAAGCAAGTTAATACCTTTATGTAAAAATGTAAATAATAAAAATTTGCTAAATACAATTTTAAGTCAAGAAGCAAATTATGAAAAACAAAAGCAACAAAAAATAGCTCATGCTATATTTGTAAGAAATATATTAAACATTATAAGTGTAGTATTATGTCTTCTTTCCCTTTTCTTGATATTTAAAACATCAAAAAAACTTAACAAAATTACAGATACATCTTATAGTGCATACTCCCCTGTTGAAATTCCTGAGGATTGTACACCTGCAGTTGCAGCTTATTTAGTTGCCAGAACTATAAACGGAAGAACTATCTACGCTACAATACTTGACTTATGGAGAAAAGGTTACTTAACTATTGAGAAAAACATATTGGATGCTGCTAAGAAAAAACTAAACTTCTTAATTATAAAAAATAAAGAACCCGATTGGCTACTACTAAAACACGAAAAATACTTTATGCATTGGATATTTGACATAATGGGCAGTGGCCAAAATGTAAGTACCCTGGAAATTAAAAAGCATTGTAAAATATCCTCATCTCATAGTAATTTTGCAAACTGGCTAAACCTTATAAAAGAAGAAGCCAAATCACGAAATTATTATGATGTTGAAGCTTCCAAAGCAGGAATATTTATAATTATTCTTGCTGTAGTTGAATTGATCTTTTCAACTATTTCACTTATGACTGAAGCTCATGCAGGTATCTTCAGCTTAATTATATCAATTTTTATGATTGTCTATGGATCAATGTGCTGCTGTAAAAAAAGTGCTTATGGACAATCTCAATATAAAAAATGGATGAAATTTAAATCTCATGTGCAAAATATGGACTTAGAATATAATATAGGAAATGCCACCATTGAAACCTATATTCCCTATGCAGAAGCCTTAAATATAAAACAAAATAGTATGTCTAAGCTTAGAAATTCTTTTAAAACTCCTTCAGATGATGATATGGGATGGCTATACTACTATTTAATTTTTGACAGTTCTACCTTTGACAAAGACGACACCTTTAGCAATAATATATACAATTCTTTTAATACAGGATCTTCAGGTAATTCAATTGTTTCATCAGATAATTCCTCTGGAAGCAGCAGTGATGGTGCGGCTGGAGGCGGTGGAGCTGGAGGATTTTAAGCAAAATTATTTAATTTTAATCTATTTTTAAGATTATCCTTTTATAATAGCTCTATAATAATTTAATTTTATAGTGAAACACCAAAACTATAAATTGAAAAGGAGCTATAAAGATGGCAAAAAAAATAAGGAAAATACAAATTACAAGACACATTGTACAATTAATTTTATTTTTTTTACTACCCGGCCTTTACATAATGGCCTTTAGTGAATTAAAAAATATTTTTCAGATGATTGTTAAAGGAAACTTTAATTTCATTCAAGCATTCCCACAGTTACTGGAATTTTCAATATGTATACTATTTACTATTTTTGCAGGCAGGTTTTTCTGTGGATGGTTTTGTGCCTTCGGTACTTTTAATGATTGGGTTCATATTATATCGAAAAGAATATTTAAAATTAATTTTAAAATAAGTGAAAAACTAGACTCTAAACTCAAATATGTAAAATACGTAGTGCTGTTATTACTTCTAATTGCTGGATACAATAGTGGAAGTAATTTTTTACAAGGTACAAGTCCCTGGGATGCATTTGCTCAAATAACTGATTTTTCTAAAGTTATATCAACTTTAACTATAGGCTTTGTACTTTTAGTTCTAATAACTTTAGGCGATATTTTTATTGAAAGATTTTTTTGCAGATATTTGTGTCCTTTAGGTGCTGTATTCTCCCTGTTCTCTAAAATAAGTATATTCAAAATCAAAAAACCTAATGATAAATGTGGTAAATGCAGGGTATGTACAAATAATTGTTCTATGGGATTAAAACTTTATAGTACAAATAGCGTACATGGTGGAGAATGTATAAATTGCTTAAAATGCATAGAGGAATGTCCTAGGAAAAATACTAGTGTAAGCATAATTGGAGAAAATGTAGATTCAAAACTTGCATGTTCAATTGCTTTAACTCTATTTATTGGAACTTACGGTCTTATAAACCTGGGAAATACTATGTTAAGCAGGCAAAACGCCTCTTCCATAAATAATGTAGCTACTACTCAAACTATGGTCCAGGAAAGTGCTTCCAACGAGAATACAAGTACATCTTCTTCCAATACAGTACAAGGTAAATATAAAGACGGAACTTATACTGGAACTGGAACTGGCTTTAGAGGAGGTACAACAAAAGTATCTGTTACTATAAAAAATGGTAAAATTACTGATACTCAAACAGTATCTACAGAAGATACACCTAGGTTTTATCAAAATGTAGAAAGTACATTGCCTAGTGAAATAATTTCAACACAATCAACTTCTGTTGATGCAGTGTCTGGAGCTACCTATAGCAGCAAAGGGTTCACAGATGCAGTACAAAATGCACTAAACCAAGCTGTAAAAAAATAAAGAGTAAGACCTGTAAGATTATTTTCCACAGGTCTTGCTCTTTTATTTTTTCTTATTTCCATTAGAATTCTGCTGGTGGGAATTATCTTTATTGGAGCTATCATTTTGCTTGCTACTCACATTTTCCTCAGTTTTTTTATTTGAATTTTGACTTTCTTTAACTTTACTGCTATCTGAGTCTTGTAGCTGTTTTGCATTAGATCCACTCTTGTCTTTTTCTTTATATGAGCTAGAATTACTTTCACTTGAAGAATTGCCTACACTTGATGACTTACTTTCATTCTTAAATTTATTTTCACTACTGGTGCTATTATTTAATGTTTTATCCTCTTTTTTATCACTTAAATGTTTTTGACTGCTTGGAGTATTTTCTTTAGCAGCAGCTTTATCACTGCTATTTAAGTTCTTGTTAGTAGAATTATCCTTTGGTTTATTATTTAAAATAATATTACCATTAGTTTCAATTTTTACACTTAAATTAGAAGATGCCATATTTGATTTGAAATCAGAAACATCTATGTTTTTACCACTAATGTCAATTGATATAGTTTTCGCATAATTCTTATCAATAAATTTATCCTTTTTAGCTTGATCAATTATTACTTTTAAAGCATCGTTTATATTGTCATTATTTATTTTCACTTCACTCAATATTTTATTTCCATCACCATTTAACCCTTTAAAAGAAATGATTTTATTTAAAAAATTCACCTTTAGCTCAATGCTAGGATTTATATTTACTAAAACAGTAGCTGCAGGAGTATAGTAGGCTTTTACACCACCACCTATTAATAATACAAACATTATACAAGCTGCTGCTATTATCTTTCTTGTATTAAAAAAACTTAATCTGTGAAGAACTTCATCTCCCTCAAATTTTTCGCCAACATGAAGCCTTTTTCCACTGGATTTTACTTTTATAAATTCACCATAAGGAGTAAGTAAATTAGCATATTTTCCTTCTACACTTACTACTATGCCTTCCTTTTTACCCATCATTCTCACCCACTTTTACATTTAAATAGGACCTTATATACATAAAATTTTCGCTGCTAAATAATATAAATAGAGCAATAATATACTTTCTCCACTTGTCAATAAATTTTTTGTTACATCCAGTATATATACAAATTTGCTTAATGGGCAGCTGCTTTTTATTCAATACAAAATTACTAATTTCACTATTGCTGCATATCTTTAACACAAGTTTTAAAATACTGTCTCTTGTATCCTTATGCTTTGGACTATTATTTACAAGACTGCTAAAATCGATTTTATATTCCATAAGTTTTTTATTTAATTCAATAATTTCATCTGCTCTATTTTTATTTTCCAATTCCAATTGAAAACTTGTTATGGAATTGGCATTATTTAATTTTTCCATACTGCAGTCACTATCGTCAAAAGTAAGTAAAGGTGAATTTTTATTTTTTCTAAAATAATCAATTAATGCATTCCTAATTATAATTTTTGCATATGCATAAAAATTTCCCTTTGTTTCTGTATAATTATCACAAGCTTTGTTAAATGCAATCAAAGCAATGCTCAGTTCATCATCATTTTCCCATTGAAGATATCTTTTTGAAATAGTATAAGTACATTTATATATAAAATTTTTATTTTCACTAATAAATTCATCTCTGTTTTCATGGAGTAAATGAGCAATATCTGCCATTACATCACCTCATCTATAAAATTATACGAACAAAATAAAAATTTTAAGGGTGTCCCCCTAAATTATATTTAATCATCGTATATTCCACTGAATAGTTAAACGGGATTGATGTAAAAGTACAAGTAGATTTATGGCATTTCAGGATATATCTACTTTAAACAGTGCATATATTCTCTTGCTCTATCTCCTTTTACTAAAAAGGGCTGTCCTTTAGAACAAAATACCGAAGTAGATGTATATTCAATATCTGCATTTTTATCATAGCCCATTTTTTCAATGACTTCTTCTTCATACATATAATAACCTATTTTTTTGTAGAAAATTAAATTAACGTAGTAAACTCAATGGTTTGTTACATTCTTACTAGTGTAGAAAATTACTGCTTTACTTTTATCGTAATAACATTTTTTATAATATAATAAGCTTGCTTAATTAAAAGAAAAAATAACATTATAAAGTTGACTCATTGCTCATTTCAAAAAATAAACCATATCATGGATATAAGTTTCATGATGTAGTTTATTCTTATTTTATTGATAATTGTTGAACATAACAAGAATATTGTGAATTAACTTAACTTTGCAAATAAGAAATTATTTTTCTAATTCTATAAACAAATACATCGGTATTTTCTTCAACCAAGCGACTCTCGATGACATTTGAGCCTGTTCTTGTGTTGGTATTGGTTCGTTCATATCAGTCAACTTAAAACCATTTTTGACAAACGCTTTTATATAATCTGACAAAGTCCTATGTCTATATAAAATTGGAGCATTCATTCCTTTGATTTCTCCAACCCATTCTTTTGGATTATGATAATCAGAAACAAGTACCTCTATATTTTCATTATTTAACATCCATTTAGTTTCTTTGCCCTTGAAGCATGGATGCAATATAGAAATGAATACCTTTCCATTTTGCTTTAAAACACGATGAATTTCCTTTAAAGTACCATCCAAATCTTCAACATCCATTAACATCATCGAGCAAAGCACTATATCGTAATAATTGTCGTCAATTACATTTAGTGTATTTGAATTAAGAACACAATGCTCAATCCTTAAACCTTCTTCTTTTGCTTTATTTTTTGCGTACTCAATAAAAACTTCTGAACAGTCAGCAGCCGTAACGATTGCTCCCTTATGTGATAATGCTCTCGAATAACCACCCTCACCACATCCTAAATCAAGAATATATTTACCTTTGATATCTCCAAGTTTTTCTAATGTGTATGGCATTATGTAATATATTCTAAAATCATTTGTTTGGGCTTTTTCAATCCATTCGTCTATATTCACCTGATTCCAACATTTGGTTGAACTATCTTTTATCATTTTCTTATTCCTCCGCAAACTACTATTTATAAAATATTAATTAAATAACCTCTATGTAGCAATTATTTACGATTGTGCTTTAATTGATATAAAAAGTGTTTTAGTAAATCATTTGACTTTTATAATTAAATTCTTAAAAATAAAGAATCCAAATTAATTCTCTCTCATTTTACATACACCATCTAGTTTTCTCATACTTTTGTTTAATCTAAATAAGCAACATCCTACAAAGCTGATGAGGCCAACACATACATATAGTAAAGCAATACCACTTCCATTACTATTACCAACTAATTTTGCTAATAATGCTGGAATCAAATCGAATTTTTTCATATATGGCTCAAGCACTTTATCGGCTAAAAAAACACCTGACAGATTGCCTATTGGAATTAACATATATTGTAAAATATTCGTGCTGAAAATACTCTTCCTTGCATCTCAAATGGTACTTTTGTTCTCATTATATGATCAACATTAGCCATTAATAATGGTACCAGCAAACTTCCGACAAATACTGCTATTGTCCATACATAATAATTGTGACCAATTCCCAGAAGACTATCACCAAACAAGAATGAAAATGTCATTACATTTAAGATAAGAGGTATCCTTTTAGATGTCTGCGGCATTTTTACAACAAGAAGGCTGCCAATCAGTACTGCAATACTTTCCGTACTGCTTACAATTCCAAGTTCATTGTAATTATTATCAGTTCTAGATAGTACCATTGGACCCAGATTCGTATTGTAAATTGCTGCAATAAAATTGACAAACGCCATAAATAAAATAAGGCTGAATATGCCCCGACTTTTAAATAAATACTGCATACCAGATTTGCATTGTTTCCATAAACCATCTTTTTTTATTTCTCTAGATACATGTACTGACGGAATTTTAACAAAAAAGACTAAAGCGACAAATTCAAAAACAAATGTCGATAAATCTATAGCTATAATAGGCTCCAACCCATAAAGTGCAATAGTAACAATGGGGGCAAATATTCCTGTAAAAGAATCACAGAAGCTAAACATGCTATTCGTTTTAATATAATTATCTTTAGAATTGCAGATACCACAACATCTGAAGCTCGATTTTGAAATGCATCCGTTATTCCAAGCATAAAATTTATAACGTATAGATTCTCTATTTTAAGTGTATTTGTAATCATCATAAGAATTATACTTAATGAAAACATAGCTGCTATAACATCTGAAATCAACAAAATTTTTTTCTTGTTCCAGCAATCACTAATGGTGCCTGCAATAAAATTAAATAATACTTCTGGTACCAAATAGCATACCGAAAGTAATGACATAAACAAAACAGATCCACTTTGCTTATATGACCAGAGAATCAATCCATAACTTGTAAGCTTGTTCCCAAACTGAGATACAAATTGTCCTATCATAAATATATAAAAATTTTTTAGTTCACTATTAAAATAATTATTTTTCATCTCAACTTTACTCCTTTTCAATATTAATATTGAAAAGGCAAAGTCAAAATCAAGTAGATCATTCCTCCATGCAAGCTCTACCCTATGACTTTGCATGGAGTTAAAACAATGTTTAACGTCATTCCTATTCACTCCTATAGATATTATTTATGCCAATAATGCTTCTATTTTACATTAACTTATAATAATTGTACCATATTTACATAGATCTAATTTTACACTTTATTGGAACAAGTATAAAATAACTTTACTTTTGAACACAGCATTATTCAATTTTCAAATAGCATCTATACATTCAAATTTATGTTCATAATACATATAATTTTTGTATTACGAACATAAAAACGCCGTAAAATTTTTTAAATAATACGGCGTTTCAGTAAATTATTTACTTTTTAATTGTTATGTTAAATAGGAAGATTGTGTACTAACTTAAAATTATTATTAAGGTTGAAGATAAATTTCAATTCTTTCTTTTCCACAACCCAAGTTTTTTCTTTTCAAAGATATAGAACATATTTCTCCTGTCTTCTTTAAATGAGTTCCTCCGCAAGGAACTTTAGCAAATCCTTCTATTAACCAGTATCTTCTTTCAGTTTCCTCATCTTCAAAAGTACTTGTTATGTCTAAGTTTGAATCAATGAGATTGTTTATTTTATTCATAAGTTCTGGAAAAATTTCAGATATATTTCCCTTCCAAAAGAAATCTACTCTTGCTTTTTCTTCAGTAATATTTGCACCAATTTTTTCGGGATGATTATAATTCTGGTAAACTAACTCCAAAACAATTTCTGCCGCAAAATGTAATTTCATTAGTTTATATCTTTTTTCCCAATCAATTTCAACCATAACATTTTGATTTGGTTTCAAATTATGATTTTGCTCAAGAGTATAGAAAATTTCTTTTCCTTCTTTTCTTGCTTTAATAATTTTGACTCCACCTATTGTTCCTGAGTCAGATTGTTGTCCTCCTAAAAAGGCAAAGGCTATTGTTTGGTCAAGGGTAACGACATTATTATCAACACTCTTTACCTTTGCTTCAATCTCAGTTAAGTATGGATTTTCCCAAAATACTTTCTTAACAGCCATTATTATCACTCTTTTCTAATGTGATTTGTTACATAATTTTTTATTATTCTGTATTAACTAACATTTATTATATATTACACCGTATTATTTAATTTTCAAAGAACAATTTTGTCTAACTAATTCGTAATAATTTCAGATTCCGAACTAAAAGTTATGCATAAAATCATCGATATTATTCTTTGGTAACAATATGTTCAATACCGACTATACTGCCTAATACTTTAATTTTAAAAAACTCTGGAATTATATAAGTCTTATTTAAACTTTCAATAGGCAACCTGTGTTTTGATCGTTGATCATCAGGAATACTCATTATTGTATACTTAGCAGATTCAATTTTAGTAGCTATGCTTTTATTATCAAGGGTGTATAATATTCTGCATAATGTCAAAACAGCAAATTCAATCCATTCATCTGATAAAAATATATTCTTTTCACACAATTTCTTTTTCCAATAACTATTTAAATTATAATTCATTGTTTCTACAATATTATTCCACTGAACATTTATATTTAGGCTGCTAACATTAGGACTATTTATAGGTATTCCATTATATTTTAATGTCCACCAAGTAACATAATTTATATCATAATAACCATAACTATTAAATTTTTCATCACAAAAATATAAATAAGGTTCTATTTCGGAATTAGGTTTTCCTACCTTATTTTTAGTAAGATACATACCTTCCATTCTTTTAGCATATTTAAATTTACTATTTAATCATTATGTATAAGAGTTACTATTGATATATCTTTGTCTTCAAAATCTTTGTTTAGTATTGTAATAAAGTCAATATCACTTTTATCCTTATCAAAACCACCTAAAGCAACAGAATTATAGAGGTACACACCAAATATCTTACTTCCAAAATATTTTTTTAAACTTGCCTCATATTCATATAACATAGACCTTAGGATATTAGGAATTTTTTCATTCATATTGATTCTCCTTATTTACACCTAATTCTTCTTTGCTATAATTGTAAACTCTCCAGGTATATCTTCATTTGTCCAAGATGGATGTTCGTCAAATCTATTAAGAGTAAATCCATTTTCTATAACTGCATTAATGATTTCACTAATGGTATATTTTCTATAACTACATAATGGCATTTGTCTGCGAATCTCATCTGGAAAAAATCTTGCATGAGCCATTTCACCTTCAAATACATCTGTTGAAAAATAACTCATTGTCGGCTGTTCTAGCCCTAGTATATCTGATATTTTTTGAAACGGGTGAAAATCACTACAAATCATTTTTCCATTTGTTTTTAAAAGCTGCTGCATTATTTTCATAAATTGGTTGATATCATGAAAATAATGCAGGATTCCTCCTTCCATAAAGACCACATCAAAATATTTTTCATATTTGTTCATATCAATTTTCAATACATCACCAACTATAAAATCAATATCAACATTGGCTTCATCTGCAACTTCAAGTGCATACTTTTTATTATCTTCTAAAATATCAAAGATTGTAACTTCTGAACCAAAAATTGCTAATGGAATTACTTTTTTACCACATGAACCGCAAATATTAGCAATTTTAATGCCTTCATAAGTATCAAAATAGCCTGCATATCTTTTCAACATTCTTATCGGATCTTCTAAACCTTTCTTAGCTCTATCATATGGTTTTCCTGATGTATTTACCCAAAAATCATATGCATTATATTCCCAAGCCTTTTTATTTTGTTCACTATAATCTATCATATAATCTCCTTTACAAATTTACCATTTATCTGTATGTTATATAATTTACTTTTCCAAAGTCATTAATAAAATTAATAATTTTATGTCCTCATTTTGATTTACCCATTGTTTTATGTTATCTAAAAAATATGAAATATCCATTTTAACCTCCATTTGATTTTAAAGTTGCAATTTAATAATCAATATAAGAACATTGTGAACTATGGGCATACTCATTTAACAAGACTATTCTTTCGATATAATATGAATAATATTTTCATTTATTTTGGTTAAATTAGTTTTTAAAAAGTTAGGCACAATATTTATATGCTCCAATTCATCAATAGGTATCCACTGTAAAATTTCCTTTTCACCTTGGTCGGTATATGTAGCATCTAAAATATTTATTCCATCAATGTATTTCATTAAATAAAAAAACACAATTTCGTGATGATGTTCTCCTGCTATTTCAAAAAACTTTTCTTGGATAAAGGAAAGTCTATCAATTTCAAATTCAATTCCTGTTTCCTCATAGGACTCGCGGATAACGGCTTCCTCCGAGGTTTCATTTATTCTAACTTTTCCCCCAACTGTATAATAACATGGATAATCTTCATGTTTTGCCATAAGTAACCTGTTGTCTTTGATAATAATTGCCGCAACCCTATAAACAAAGCAACCTTGATTGGTTTTAAATACTATATCTTTATTTTCCACATACATACTCCTGTTCATTATATAAACATTCTTTTCTTCATCATAAATTATAATGGTTCATATATGATGATTTTACGATTAGTGAATTATATTAAGAATATTCCACAGTAAAATAATTTCTAATTATGCTTATTTGATTATGTCACCCTTGTATTTCCCTGAATCAATTTTTTGATATATCATTCTTACAAAACTTTCTTTTTTATCTGTATATGTATTCCTATCATCCGGGTATTGCTTTGCTAAAGATATTTTCAAATCACTATACTCTTTAGCATACTCTTTATGCTCATTTAGGAAATCTCTGAACCGTGTCACAAAATAAAAGTCAACATTGTTTGATTCATAACAATGAATGTGCCTTAATGAAATCTCTCCTTCACCTCTTAAAACAAAAGATACCTATTCTTTTTGTTGTTTTGTGTACCACAATAATCGTAACCTGCCTTTTTCATTCCTTCTATGTTCATATCTTCAAATGATTTTAGTACTATAGCAATGTCAAGTATTGGCTTAGCGTAGATACCACTAATTGAGGTGCTGCCTACATGCTGTATATCATTTACGTTATCCCCGAAAATTTCTTTCAATTATTTTTTTACTTCTTCAAATTCCTCTTTCCATTCTTCACAATGAGGCAATAGTCTAACCTTATGACGCTCAACTCCTTGCATTATTACTCCTCCTAATATCGTAGAATAAGAGCATTCCATCTTAACAATTAAATTTTCTTGCTAAGTCTTTTATTAAGTTCCCAAAGTGCTACTTTATTTCCATCCCATTTTAAACATGAAATAGCATCATTATAGCTCATCCACCTATATTCTGTATGTTCATGTGAAAGTATTAATTGCTTATCTATTATCTCAACTCCATAACAATTTTCAGGTATAACATAGATATTTTCATTCCAATAAATACTATCTGCAAATTCTTCAGCAGGAATTGAATTAACTGTGTCTAACTTCACATATGGTAAATCCTTAGAAATTCCTCCTTCTTCCCATGCTTCTCTTTTAGCCGATTCCATTATCGTTTCACCATCTTCTCCGCCACCAGAAATAGCTTGCCACCAATCTTCATCGTTTCTGTGAAATATAGCATATTCTATACCTTTATCATTTATATAATAAGGAAATACTAAAACTTGACATGGTGCTCTCATACTTACCCCCACTTTCTTATATTAACTTATAGTTCTTGCATAATATTTTATATTTTTAAAGTTGCAACTTAATAAACAATAATAAGAATATTACGTCGTTAAAGATAGTTAAACCCAAATATTAACCGGATTGTCATGAGGTATTCGATCAGATTTTAGTTTACTTAAAACTACACTTGTATTAAGTTCTGGATATACTTCATTTATTATATCTAAGGTCTCCATTATAATAACTAAAGTATTCTCATATGCCTCCTTTGGTGGATAGGTAAAAATATCTCTAAATCTTTGTTCAATATTTTCAGGTTTAATTTTAAAAGTCTCAAGTGATTTATACATCCATTTAAATGTAGGAAAGTATAGTTTATTTAAAGCAAGAAGTATTAAGAATATATTCTTTTGTAAATTTGCAATATGCTCATATATTAATGTTGAATTTTGCCTTTGGATATAAAGTTCAGCTTGAGTACTATCAATTGATTGCAGACTTTCTTTAATATTCTTTATTGCAAGCTCCTTTGGATAGCCTTTTGCTCTATCCTTCCAAGAATATACTATTTTTTCACCAAACAGTGGTATGCAAGTTCTTATAAATACCCCTTCAAATGATTTTCTAAAAACTAAAATCTACTTTAAGCAGTGCATATATTCTCTTGCTCTATCTCCTTTTACTAAAAAGGGCTGTCCTTTAGAACAAAATACTGAAGTAGATGTATATTCAATATCTGCATTTTTATCATAGCCTATCTTTTCAATAACTTCTTCTTCATTATGGCAAATATCATATCCATCCAATACAAAATTAATTTTACCTCTTCCTTTTGTAAAAGAAGTAAATTCCACAGCATAATTCATAAATGTAGATACTGGCCCTCTGCCTGTTATAATAATTTCACCATTTAAATTGTCGGGATTTTCAAAAGAGCCTTTTAACTTTTGTATATCGGATAAAACTCTTCCCATATAATCTGCACTTACCTTAATCTTAAATCTATAATAGGGTTCTAAAAGTATGTTTTTCACACCTTCAAGTCCCTGTCTAAGTGCTCTAAAAGTTGCCTCTCTAAAATCTCCCCCACAGGTATGCTTAACATGGGATCTTCCTGTAATAAGTGTAATTTTTATATCAGTTATGGGAAAGCCTGTTAAAATACCATGATGATCCTTTTCATAAATGTGTTTGCCTATCAATTTCTGATAATTTATGTCTAGGTCATCTGCACTGCACTCATTGTAAAATGAAATACCACTATTTCTCTCTCCTGGCTCCAATTTAAGGTATACTTCTGCATAATGTCTTAAAGGTTCAAAGTGTCCGCAGCCATAAGAAGCTTCTACTATGGTTTCTTTATATAAAATTTCACAAGGTCCAAAATCTACGCTTAAATCAAATCTTTCCTTTACTAGTTCTTTAAGTACTTCCAGCTGAATTGTTCCCATAATATTTACCTGTATTTCACCTAGCTTTTCATTGCAACTTACTTTAAGCGCAGGATCTTCTTCTTCTAAAACTTTAAAACAAGCTAATACATCTTTTTCATTTAAACCTTTGTCAAATATTACTCTTGATTTTAACGCTGGAACCATCTCATAATTAACTTTTCTATGGCAATTTCCAAGTCCACACCCTACAATTGAATCTGATAGGCCTGATACTGCAGCAAGTTCTCCTGCTGATGCTTCATCTACTGTTTTAAATTTGTCACCATTACAGATCCTAATTTGTGTTACTTTTTCATAGCAATCCTGAGATGTATTCACTGCAATTTCATCTCTAACTTTTAAAGTACCTTCTAGTATTTTTATATAAGTAATTTTATTTTTTTGCTTGTCATGGCGTATTTTATACACAATTCCTTGAAATTTTTCTCTATCATTGTAATTTGTAAAAGTAAGCACATCTAATTTTTCTAGAAAATCATCTATTCCTTTATCTTGAAGGGCAGAGCCACTCATACAAGGAAATAATTTACTCCTAAATATCATATCTCTTATAGAATTCAGCCACAGCTGATTTTCAAAATCTTCTTCTATATATTTTTGAAGAAGTTTATCACTGCGTTCTGCTGCAAACTCCATAATCTCTTTACTGATTTTATCTAACTGTACAGATTCAGAAATAAAACATACATCTTCTGTTAAGTTTACTCTAATATCTTTAAGTATACCTTCTACATTTGCTCCAATCCTATCTACTTTATTTATAAAGAAAAATGTAGGTATCCCATGTTTTTTCAAAAGCTGCCACACTATCTCAGTCTGTGCCTGAACACCTTCAACTGCACTTATGATAACAATGGCATAATCCATTATTTCAATAGTCCTCTCCATTTCAGATGAAAAATCGGCATGTCCAGGTGTATCTACCAAATAATAATTAGAAGATTTATACTTAAATACAGCTTGATCGGAAAATATGGTAATTCCTCTATTCTTCTCTATGTCATTATTATCTAAAAATGAATCCTTATGGTCTACTCTTCCTAAATTTTTAATACTCTTTGTATGATACAAAATTTGCTCAGCTAAAGTAGTTTTTCCTGCATCTACATGAGCAAATAATCCAATTGTCTTATTCATATGCTACCCCTCTTAAAAGATGTATAATGTATGTACATTTCATTCTAATATATTGTAGCATAAAAAAAACAATATTTTATACGTCTATTATAGCTAAACAAAACTGAAAATAATATATCCAATCGCTATCATTGCTAAAACCCCCATCTTCTATCAAAATGGGGGATAATCACTGCTACGTGCCTGGATAAGTTCTTCCCTTAAAGGATAACGTATTCTAAGTGCTAAAGACACTAAGAATACTGTTAATAAGGTTCAGCTGGAGAAAGTCATCCTTATAAACAAACTCCATCTGAACCTAAGAATCACTTGATATTCCATTTCTATTATAAACATACGCAAAAACCAAAGATGAACCTACTATCCATGCAAAAATTACAAATATATTATAACCAGAACCTTCAAGTATGTTTTTGCCATCAAAAACTTTTTTAAGAATTATCATTGAATTGTAATTTGGCAGCAAAGTTGCAATTTTATAAAAAGTTTTATTTAATCCTGAAAGCAGAGGTATCATAAATAGAAACATGCATAGAGGGGTACCAATAGTCCCTGTTGCCATTTGATTTTTAGATACAATTCCAATTACAGCTCCAATTTCTACCATACTAATTAAAACTACAATCGTTATAATAAAATACATTAACAAATACTGCATTTGAATTTTCAACATGAAAAATATAGCTATATTTACAATTACTGAAATAAAAATAGTTATAAGTGCCTTTCCAATTAAAAATTCTGCGGGAGAAAGCGAAGTTAACATAAGAGTCTTCAATGTATTTTTTTCCTTTTCCTCTGCTATTAACATAGCCATTATAAGTGTAGCCACCATAACTAAATTCATATTAAGTATGGTATTTAAGATATATATTTTTCCTTCTTGTGAATTCATTACATTTCTAAATATCTTTAAATATATAGCACAAAATATTACTGGAAGTGCAGCCATAAAAAGTACGTTTATATTCTTAGGCAGCTCCTTTAACTCCTTGCTAAATAATGCATTTACTCTTCTCATTGAAAATTCCATTATAATTCCCTCCCTGTAATATCTAAAAATATTTCTTCAAGATTTGGCTCCATTGAATGAATGGATAAAATCTCTCCATCTTCCATCCAGTTTTTAATTTTAATTGCTCCATCCCTATTATTCTTCACGGTTACTTCTTCATTATCTCTTAAGACAACTTTGATATTGTCTTTTGCATATTTTAACTTTAATTTTTTAGGGGCTCCTATATCAACTATCTCTCCTTCATTTAAGAAAGCTACTCTATGACACAGCTTGTCAGCTTCATACATATTATGAGTAGTTAAAAATATAGTTGTCCCTTCTCTATTAAGCTCAAGAAGCAGTTTGTAAACTTCTAAAGCCGTGCCAGGATCTAAAGCTGACGTAGGTTCATCAAGAAATAACAATTTAGGTTTGTGAATCACTGCTCTTGCTATCATAAGTCTTTGTTTCATTCCTTTAGATAGTTTCTTCACATCCCTTTTTCTATACTCTGTCATTTTCACTTTTTCAAGTATTTCATCTACATTTTTCTTTTTTACTCCGTTTATATTTGCAAATAGTATCAAATTATCTTCAACTGTAAGTCTTTCATATAACCCACTGTTATCTGAAAGCACTCCTATATTTTTAAAAATATCTTTTTTTTGTGAACGTAAACTTTTATTAAATATTTTCACATCACCGCCTGTTGGCACTAATTGGCATGTAAGTATCTTAATTGTAGTAGTTTTTCCAGCTCCACTTGGTCCTAAAAATCCAAATATTTCTCCTTCTTTAACATCCAGAGTTAAATCTTTAATTGCTGTATTTTCCCCAAAATCTTTTCTAAGATTTTTAATAGAAATAATATTTTCCATAGCTAAAAACTCCTTTCAGTTTTACTATGGTTAATTATTATACAAATGCTGCTATTAAACCATAAAATCAACATGAAAAGAGTAATACAACTTATGAATGCTGCTTTTTTAAAGCTGAATTTTCACATTTTGAGTTAAAAATATCATATATTTAGGATATCTTTTAACTCTTTCATTCTCCCTTTTGAAAGTGGAATAGAACTTTTAGTTTTATCATCGAGACTTAAACTATAACTATTTCTTGTCCACATCACAACTTCACGTACCCTTTGAAGATTTACCAAATAAGATCTATGACATCTAAAAAATCCAAAATGTTTTAGCCTTTTTTCCAGTTCTGTAAGTGGCAGCATACATGGAAACTTTTCTCCTTTTATGTTTAAGTTACTTACACCCTGTTCACTTTCTACATAATCTATTTCCATAGGATCAAAGAGAATCATTCTTTCATCAATTTTAGCAGGAATCTTTTCAATTTTATATACTGTCTCATCTCCACTATCTGATTCTTCCTTGCTGTTTTCCTCTCCCTGTATTTCTTTTAATCCATTTTCATCTATGCTATAGGATTTTCCACCAAGAAGTAGTATATCCTTAAAAGATACAGAAGTATTGACTACAATTGCACCACCTGAAATCAATTGATCCATACTTTGTATTATAAGTTTTGCATCATATCTGTCCATGTTAAGTATAGGTTCTTGAAATATTAGAAATTTAGGTTCTTTAAGCAATTCCCTTGCAAAACTAAGTCTCCTTTTTTGAGAATAAGTAAGCTTGTTTATTTTAGTATTTTCAATATCTATAAGAGCAAGTTTTACCATTATCTCCTTATAATTAACTTTAGAATTGGTTATATTTTTATAAAATTTCATATAGAATTTTACAGTCATATTTTCATAAAAACCTTCTTTTCTAAATACAACACCTATGTGTTTCATATTTTTTCTTATATAAGTTTTGTTACCTTCTCCATGAATATATATCTTTCCCTTAGTAGGTACCTCTTTGTCTAAAATAAGATCAATCAATAAATCACTTATTTGATCACTACACTCTATATTTATCAAATTGCCCTTCGCAACTTTAAATGTTATATTATTTATTACAATATCGCCTTTTACCTTATATAACTCACTTATTTCCAGCAAAACTAACCATCCTTGTACGATATATTTAGATTGGTGAAGTCAACCTATAAAACTCTTTTAAAATATTTCCAAATATCACAGTACAATTATAAATTAAGTACAATTGTAACTCAACTTTTATTTAATCTATATCCAAAATTTTACCTTCACTTAATTTTTAAAAAATGTATAATATAATTATTGCTTAAAGAAAGGAATTGACAGAATTGGACAACAAAAGTTTTTTTACAAATAAAAAAATAGTAATACTACTTGCATCTTTTTGCTGCATACTATGGGGAAGCGCCTACCCTGGAGTTAAAAGTGGGTATGCCCTTTTTAAGATAGGCCCAAAAGATATATTTTCAGAATTGTCTTTTGCCGGCTACAGATTCATACTTGCAGGATTAATTGTTTTAATAGTAGCTTTATTTTCTTCTAAAAACATATTTTCAATAACTAAAAAAAATGTCAAACAGATTATACTACTTGGTTTGACTCAAACTACTCTTGAATACATATTTTTCTATATTGGACTTGCTAATACCACGGGTTCAAAAGGCTCTATAATGAATTCCACTGGTACATTCTTCAGTGTAGTACTGGCCCATTTTTTGTATAAAAATGATAGGATAAATACTAAAAAAGCTATAGGCTGTATACTTGGTTTTATTGGTGTGCTAATTGTAAATTTCAGCAGTGAACTTTTGAGTTTTAGCTTTAAATTTACAGGTGAAGGTTTTATCATATTATCTGCCTTTGTATTTTCTGCATCTTCAATTTACGGAAAACAAATCTGCAAAAATATAGATTCAGTGCTTGTAACAGGGTATCAACTCCTTATAGGAGGTTTAGCTCTTTTAGCTCTTGGAATTTTCAATAAAGGCTACGTGACAAACTTCACAATTGGCTCTACTGCTATTTTATTATATTTAGCAATACTATCAGCTGCCGCATTTTCAATTTGGACAGTGCTATTAAAATATAATAAGGTTGGATTTATTTCCATGTTTAATTTTGTAATTCCTGTGGCAGGTACCATTCTATCTTCTATATTTTTAGGTGAAAGTATCATTAATGTCGAAAACATTGCAGCCCTTGTGTTTGTATGTATAGGAATTTTTATAGTAAATAGGGATTCAAAATAATAACATTATTTTGAATCCGGTTCTACATGTATAATTGCGTGTTTGATTTTAAATTCTCTATTTAACATTTCTTCTATTTCTTCTGTGATTTCATGGCTTTTAACTACAGTAAGCTTAGAGTTAACTCCTATTACAATGTCAAGCAAAATATTATTACCATGAACACGTGCTTTCGTACCTTTAACACAGCTAACGCCATCAATTTCCTTTATTTTAGAAACTATACTATCTAACTGTTTGCTGTCAAAACCATCTGTTAAATTATGCGCTGCTTCTTTAAAAATTTCGCCACCTGTCTTACAAATTAAAATTCCCACCAGTACTGCTGCTAGGGGATCTATCCAGGGGAATCCAAATTGAGAAGCTATAATTCCAGCAGCAGTGCCCATTCCTACCCAAGCATCTGAAAGATTATCTTTTGCAGCAGCCATCAACGCAGAACTTTTGATTCTAAGTGCAATCCTTTTATTATATACATAAACTGCATATATAAGTATTGCACAAATAATGGCGACCACTGCTGAAATAATATCTGGTGCCTTGTTCTTTAAAAAAATAGTGGAGTACACTGCATTGTAAATTACATCTAAACCTACGCCTATCATTATGATAGAAGCAACAAGTGAGGATACAGTCTGTGCTCTTAAATGACCATAGGCATGATCATCATCTGCAGGTTTTATAGATATTTTGAGTCCTATAATAATAGCAAGTGATGCAATTATATCCGTCGAATTATTTATTCCATTAGCTATGAGTGCTTTAGAGTGATAAAAATACCCTAAAGTTAGCGTAATCATTGATAAAATTATATAAGCTATAATGCTAATACGTGCACCCTTTTCTGCAATTTTAAGATTCTTATAATCTTCATCCATACCTTTCTCCTTAAAATAAAAATCATATTTTGCACAGCAGCTCTTTAAACTTTTTATAGTTAGTTTTCACACCTTTATCCAAATTTATTTCTATTTTTGCAAAATCCATGTATTTCATCATTTCATCATACTTTTCCAGTTCATCTATTTTTTTAAGAAGTAATAAAAGCTCTTTTTGGGCTTTCTTTTTTTTCAAACATCCACAGCCTTCTTCCATTATATTAAGGAGCTTCTTCCTTTTTTTATACAACATACTTTTGAGCTTTCTTATATAAATTATGCTTATTTTAGATAAAGTATCTTTATCGTATCTATGCATATAAACCAGGCAATTAAATGTCTTTTCCTTGCCAGATGTAAACATCCAATATATAGGTCTCTTTTTATACATCTTTACATGATCTTTAAAAAAATCACATACAAAGTATCTTCTTATAGTATCTTGATCTGTTTCATTGCTCTTTTTTCCAAGAGTTTTTGCTATAAATTGAAGATTTTCTGATAACTTTTCTTCTCCAAAAGTAGCACTTACAAATTGTACAAATTTGTCTACTATATCATCTTCAAAATAGTGTTCTGAAATTACTGGGATTATATTATCCTCATCAGGTGAAAAAGTGGAGTAAAACCATGCATCGCTTTTTTCACTTTTAACCTTCCATTTTTCATTTTCAAGTTTCCATTTATTATGAAAATTTCCTCCAGCATATACAATTCCATCTACATCTAAAGAATACCTACCAAACATACATCCTACGGCATAAGAAATAAAGCTCTTTATATCTCTTGATAAATCTGCTTTTCTAATAGTCATTTCGCCATCTGGTACTTCTGGTGTCAATTCATTTTTAAGTCCATAAATTTCTATAAAAATTCGATTTAATTCTTCCTCATTAGATTTTAACCTAGCAAACTGTTTATCAGTAAATATTCTCCATATATCAAATGCATCTGACAAGTGAGTAGTATTTTTTTGATTTTCATTACTTTCCACTGATAACTGTTTACTATCAATTATCAATTTTCCACTCTTAACTAACAAAAGAGGATGCCTTGTAAAATTCCAGGAATTTTCAAAAAAGTCCCAATCCGATTTAGATATAACTATGCACTCCTTACACAGTAAATCTATTTTTTTTCTGACAATTATATTATTGTCCATATATATGGGAATTTGCTTAACAGTTCCTGCAGTTAAATTTAATGTTGGAGATATAAATTCAAAAATATTCCTCATTATTTTAGTATTAAAAAAAGCCAGTATATAATTGTAATCAGGCTTATTTTTCACAAATATAGAATCTGCAGATTGGTCAAAAATAAAGCCTTCGTTTAACACCCTTATAGTATTATTTCCTGAAGTTATCCTTTTCCAGCTTATACCTCTTTTAAAATAGAATCTCTCATTTCTTATAACAGCACCTTTTTCTTCTTTCAACTTTTCTCCATTGTTTTTCCAATAAACTACTTCTGAAATATTTCCATACCATTTTCGGGCGTCTCCTCCCATTTGATAGGGTATCCAATATTTCCTTCTATTACTTTTACCTGTGAAATTAATAGTTTCATATTCCACCTCAAACCACTGTCTTACATATTTATCATTATTTCCGGTCTGCATACCAGTGCAGGGGGATGAAACATCAGCTATAACTTTTGCTTCATTTAATACTTGAATTTCACTATCTGTAAGCCAGTAACCAAATCTATTTTGTGGAATGTTCTTCATTTTATCTTGCTTTACTTCATACCTGTAATCCACAGTTGGATTATTTATTGCTTCCTTAACCTTCTCTGGCTGGCTAAAAACTCCCTTAAAGCGTGACAGTTTAATATAATTTTCTTTAATTTGTGCATTATAATTTCTTAAAGTGAACGTACAGATTGGAACTGTTGCTTCTTCAAATGCAGAATACTCCAGCTGTATTAGATTATTTATGTTTTTATCATCTACTATAATTTTCCTGAGCTTTTTATAAGACTGTATGAACATCCACACAAAAGGTGTCATAAACCCCAATTGACCGCTCACCTTAACTTTTGAAAAACTATATATCATAAATGCAGAAAATATATCTGACTTTCCTTCTGGATACTTATCTCCAATATATTTAGCCAAAAGTGGATTTAAATATTTGTTTCCTATATAGGGTGGATTTGCTACCAAAATATCATAAGTTTTAAGCATTATTTCACTCTGCTTTATAAGCTGCGTCATAAGCTTTAAAACCTTTTTTCTTCTACTTTCTTCAATCACATTATTGGAAGTTTCATCCTTTATATACTCTAGTCTATCCTTAAAAAATTGCATATTGAATTTATCTAATTGTATAAGAGAACCATATATTTTTGCATCCTTAAAATTTTCTATGAAAGACTTTGTTCTCTCATAATTCTCTCCTGAATTTTTCCCAGCTATATAAGCTATGTCTTTATCGTCAAGACTATTAGTCTCTTGTATAGATACTATGTTAAACTTTATAGACTTTTCCTTTGTTCTATTAAGTAACTCTTTATCATACCTCATACCCCTCATTATAATTGAAAAACGTGCAAGCTGACATGCCCTGTCATCTATGTCCAGTCCATAAAGATTATTTTCTATTATAAGAGTTGGTATATCCGCCTTTTTATATCCACATTTTACATATATATCATATAACAAATCAAACATATATATGAGTATGTGCCCCGAACCGCAAGCAGGATCAAAACACTTTATTTGTTCAACCTTCAATTTTTTATCTATATAAGGTTTCAGTTTATGACCTATATCCTCTTTTTTCTGTGAATTCTCTATATAAAATTGCCACTTTACCTTTAAATCATTGTGTTCTGGATGTGACTCTATCCAATATCTTCCCAGAGAATTTTCAACCATATATTTTACTATCCAATCTGGTGTAAACAGCTGTGTTGCACAGGGAATTTCTTCTTTAGTATACTTCTTTTTTGATTTTATTATCCTATTTTTTTCTTCAAGTTCATAATATTCGTAAAGCCATCCTATAATTTCTATGTCCTTCCAATCGTTTTCAGATATAATATTTTTGTCTAATAGATTTTTTATAAAAGAACCTTCTTTTATAAGTTTATGTGGGAAGAGTAATTCTACATAATTTTCTTTATTTTTAAACACACAAGGCAGTATTTTATTTAAACTGTTCCATTCAGTTATTATTATATACTTAAATAATTCATCTACATTTGCATTTAATTTCATTTCATCAATTTTTTCATTATCTATATTAAACTTCAAATCATTTGCTTTCGCTAATATATTCATTCCAATGTCAGCTGGATTAAAGCAAGATAATACTCCTATTTTGGTAGAAATATAATGATTCACTTCCATAAATCTAATTGAAATAAATCTATTAAACCAAATATATGCAGTTTCTTCAATGATTTTGTTATAAGCATCATTATCTTTTTCATTTAAGCTTTCAATTTTATCCTTTCCCATATCATATAATGATGCTTTAATTTTTACTTTAAGTTCTTTTCTACTTCGAATGGCAAAATTTTTTATTATACTTTTGTTCACTTTTGCACTTCCTAACTTAATGCATTTTCAAAGAAATAACTAGTGAGTATACTAGTCTATTTTCTTTCAAACACCTAAATAAAATTTCTATAAAAAACACTATTAAAATCATTATATCAAATGATTTTAATAGTGTTTTTAAATTACTGTCTATCAATGAATCTTACTTAGTGGGATTTTGTTTCTCCCACTAAGTTTAGATGAATTATCTAGGGGCGTAGCTACTGTTAGCTCCCACTTTGATAGAAAAGCAGGTATCCCAAATCTATGATTTGGTGATAATCGCTTTCACAGAGTGCGTGGGAGTGTTACAGTAGGTAGCCATCAGATAAATTACTCTTTTTTATCAAAGTCAAATGTATCTTTAATAGAATCCAATACTGATTTTACAGTCTTATTAGCCAGTTCTTCTATTTCATCCATTACTTCATCGTTACTTTTTATTCTACTTATATATATATCCAATTCTTCTTTTGCAAAATTTCTTACGGTTTTTAAAACCATATATTCTTCGTTATCTTCTTTAGGAATTATAGTATCCCCACTTTGTATATTTGTAAATATAGGATTATCTGAAGTTATTTGACTTTTTAATTCTTTTTTATTTTCTCCATTTTCATCTAAAACAACATAAAAATTTACAACAGTTTCCATTAATGTTCATCTCCATATTTTCAAATTGTTTCACTGTATTATAATATTGTTTTAGATGAAAAAATGTTACTTTTCCTTACCTTTGTTCAGTTTAATTAAAAACGCTGTTATAACTGCTGTTATAGGTACTGCAAATATAAGACCTATACTTCCTGCCAAAGCTTTTAAAACTTCAGAAGCAATAATATCCTGATCCAAAGCTGTAGAAATAGATGTACTATAAGAATAAGATGAAATCATAATCATTATGTACATGGCTCCTCCAACATAAGCAAGTATCAAAGTATTGGCCATAGTGCCCATAATATCTTTTCCCACATTCATACCCGATTTCACAAGTTCCTTCATAGTCATATCAGGTTTTACCTCTTTTATTTCCATTATAGAGGACGCTATAGACATACTTACATCCATAACTGCCCCAAGTGCTCCCATAATTATTCCTGCAAACAACAAACCTGAAAAATTGAAATTGGCATTTTGTGAAGTATATATAATAGACTGCATTTGATCATCAGTAAGTCCATTTAACATCATCATAGAGTTTGAAAAGAACGCTATGGCCCCTGCAATAAGTACTCCACCAGAGGTTCCTATAATAGCAGCAAGTGTTTTTTCATTTTTACCACTTATTATGAGTAGGTTCACTATGGTTACAAAAATACATACTGCAATAGATACTATCATTGGGTTAAATCCCTGTAGTATAAGTGGTATAAGCACTTTTATTACCACAATTCCAGTTATAGCTAAAGTTATTACGGATTTAAAGCCTTTTAAGCCACCTATAGCTATAAGCAATATGATTAGAAATGCAGCCAATCCATATAGATATTTATACCTTACTATCTCATAAATATAAGCTTTTTTCACCTTGTTTTTTGAATCATATTGTATATTAACTAATACTTCATCTCCTACTTTTGCAAAGCTCTGTGTACTACTTCCTTCATCTTTGATTTGCCCACCTGCAAAATTTTGAACTGTAATCACCTTGCCTTTAAGACTTCCTGATGTAATTTTTACATCTGCATTAGAAAATCTTTGGGAATTCTTGTCTCCACCTGCATGTATTTTAATAACTTTGCCATGAACTGGTTTATTATCGGTGTCTGAAGTCCCGCTTGCCATAACTTTTGCAGAAAACATACCTGCAGTCATTACAATAAAAGCCAACAAACTAATTACAATAATCTTGCTTACTTTTTTCACTTTAACTCATCCTTCCGTCATAGATCCCCTCTAATATTTAACTTATTCTCCTTCTACTTTAATCTTTATGCTATCATTTTCTATATCTATGACGCTAACGGTATCTTTAATTTTATTGTCAAAGAGCACTTTATCTACAAAATAAGGCTTTATTTCCTGCTTAACTATCCTCATTATCTCTCTTGCACCATATTCTAATGACACACCTTTTTGTGCTAACCATTTATAGCAATTATCTGTAACTGTTATCTTTATATTCTTAGTTAAAAGTTGCTTTTCAAATTCACCCATAGCCTTCTGTGCTACACGGTATGCCATCTGTTCATTCATTCCGTTAAAAAATATTATTTCATCCAATCTATTTCTGAATTCTGGAGAAAATACTCTATTTACCTCCTGGGAAATTGCATCATCTTTTACAATTCTATTTCCAAATCCCATAAGTGATTTTCCTAAATACCTTGCTCCTGCATTTGAAGTCATTATAAGTATTACATTTTTAAAATCAGTTTTTCTTCCAGTATTATCCGTAAGAGTAGCATAATCCATAAGCTGCAGCATTATATTAAGTACATCTGGATGTGCCTTCTCTATTTCGTCTAAAAGCAGCACACAGTAAGGAGTTTTCCTTATAGTGTCTGTTAAAAGTCCACCTTCTTCATATCCTACATATCCTGGTGGAGAACCAATAAGCCTTGCCACTGTATGCTTTTCCTGATACTCACTCATGTCAAATCTTATTAGTGGAATATTTAAAGCATTTGAAAGCTGTTTACTTATTTCAGTTTTTCCCACACCTGTTGGGCCTACAAAAAGGAGATTTGCCACGGTTTTGTTGTCTTCGTTAAATCCAGCTCTAGACCTTTTAATTGCCCTTACTACAGCCTTTACAGCTTCATCCTGCCCAAATATCTTTTCCTTAAGAATATTATCTAAATTCTTAAGAACTTTTGTCTCATCCTGTGACAATGTTCTTTCTGGTATCTTTGCCATAGATGAAATTGTCTTTTCTATATGCTTTTTTTCAATAACTATTTGTTCTTCATCTTTTCCATGAAGCCTTGCATAAGCACCTGTTTCATCTATTACATCTATAGCTTTGTCTGGCAAATACCTATCATTTATATATTTTATGGATAAATCTACTGCTGCTTTTAAAGCTTCATCTTCATAAACCACATTGTGAAATTTTTCATACTGTCCTTTTATTCCTAGAAGTATATTATAAGTATCTTCTGCCGTAGGCTCCGGTACTTCTATTTTTTGAAATCTTCTAGCAAGAGCTCTATCCTTTTCAAATATCTTTTTGTATTCATCATAAGTAGTAGATCCTATAAATCTAATTCTTCCACTAGTCAAAAAAGGCTTTAAAATATTTGCAGCATCAAGAGATCCACCAGATACAGATCCTGCTCCTATTATAGTGTGTATTTCATCTATATATACTATAGCCTTATCTTCTTTTTCTATTTTCTTCAATATATTTTTTACTCTCTCTTCAAAATCTCCCCTATACTTAGTACCTGCTAAAATAGAACCCATATCTAAGGAATATATTTTACTACCTTTTAAATTTTTAGGCACTTTGCCATCTGCAATCAGGCTCGCCAGTCCTTCTGTGATGGCTGTCTTTCCAACCCCTGGATCTCCAACATGAATTGGATTATTTTTGTTTCTTCTTGAAAGCACCTGAATTGTTCTACTAAGTATATCATCTCTGCCAATCAAGGGATCTATTTCACCATTTCTTGCCTTTTCAGTAAGTTCTACTGAGAAATCTGCTATTTGAAAAAGTAAAGGCATATCCTGTTCATCCGATGAGTAGTATATAGCATCATCTTCAATATTATAATTAAACATATTTGCTGGAGTTCCATGAGTTATATAATTTAATATATCTATTCTCTTTATCCCTTGTTTTTTTAGAAAAAAGCTAGCAAAACTTTGCTCTTCATCATATATTGATATAAAAATATCTCCTAATTTTATTATTTCCTTTTCAGCTGCTAAAACATGTTCGCCTGCAGAAGTTAATATATTTTGCAAGCTTACAGTTTCCAGCGGCTCTTTTTTTTCTGTAACTTGTATATTATCACTAAAATACTGTAGCAAATCATTTTTTATATCCTGTACACTTCCACCGCATCCTTCTACTATTTCCATTCCTTCCGGGAAAAATAAAGCAGCGTATAATAAATGTTCTGGTGTAAAATATTCATGCTTACAATATTTTGCTTCATTGTAAGCTGCAGTCATAATTTCATTTACTATTCTATCTAGTTTCATAATTATTCCTCTTCCATACTAAATTTTAGTGGGAACCCACTGCTCTCCGCCATCTTTACAGCTTGCATTATTTTAGTAGCAGCAATATCATAAACATATACACCTGCTACTCCTATGCCTCTTCTATGTACATCATACATTATTTTGGTAGCTTCTACAGCACTTTTTTCAAATATTTTTATTAAAACTTCAACTACAAATTCCATAGTAGTGTAGTCATCATTGTGTATAATGACTTTATACATAGAAGGTGGTTTAATTTTCAATTGAGGATTTTGCTTTAAAACAGTTTTTTGCGTCATTTTAACAACTCCATAGGCGTAAGGCATTTTAAAAAAATAACCAGTCAGTATACTATCCTATTTTCTTTCAAATGTCTAAATATATAATACATAAAATCATTTTAACATAATTTAATTTCAAAGTGTACAATAATGAATTGATATTACTGGAAAAGTAGATCACGGGAGCTTCAATTATACACATTTGGAAAGCAATTAATTGTATGCATATAAAAAACCAACCTCCAATCGTTAGATTTGAGGTCTAACTTTTGGGAGTCGGTTCAAAGAAGATGCTTTTTACATGATATTTTTTACTTTACAGGATAATAACTTCCCATATCAATATTAATAAGTTTTAAAGATGAATCCTTGTATTTATAAGATCCTTTCGCCCATCCAATTACATCTGCATGACAGCTTCCCGATATATCTTCATAAACCTTTAATTCATATACTCCATCACCATCTATGTCAGACACTGTAAATCTTGGTCCATGACCTATATATGGATCTACACTTTCTCCATCCTTTTTAATATTTTGTATACCTTCATCTCCTGTCAAATCCACAGAACAAGTCTTATCAAGAGATTTTGAGTACATTTTAAATGTATCGTATCCATCAAGGTTAAAAGAAAGATCACTTTCAGGAAAAGGATTTAAAGAATTTTCGGCACCATATTTTCCAAGTTCAACAAATTTATTATCTTTTAAAGTTTCTATATCACAAGTTTGTATACAACTATTTCCCCCATTTTCAACTACTGCTGTAATATCTGGGGTTCCATCTCCATTTATATCTGCAAGTACGATATCACCTTTTCCAGATGAAAAGTCTTTAATAGTCTTAGAATCAATTACTTTTCCATCTGAAGCATCCTGCACATATAATATTGGACTTAAATCATCACCTTTACAGGCTAATATAACATTTTCAGGTTTTCCATCATTATTTACATCAGCAGTTTTAAAATTAATTATTTTGTTTCCTTGAAAATCTCCATCAAGATCTAATTTAGTGCCATTAAAACTATTTTCTATAGAAGAATTTACAGAGCCTTGTCCACCCAAAATATATAGGCTTGTGTATTTTGAATCATCTATATATTTTTTTTGTACATTTGCATTTACTCCATCAGTTAGAATTATAGGTGCATTTAATTTTGAAGCAAGTGCACTACCGGATAAAGCATCTGGGAAATTTTCACCATTAGCTAAAATTACGCTTTTAGAATCCAAATTAAAATAGTTAGCTATTTTAATTGAAGTTTCATACCTATTGCTGCCGCTAATTCTAACTAAATCATCACTTTTTATATAATTCATAGCATTTTTAAGCTGACCTTCAACTTGACTATCTAATGCGCCTGTTCCACCAACTATATAGATCTTAGATGGATTTATAGAAGTTATCTTCTGAATTATGCTATCTGGAATAGAATTAGATAAACTCATAAATATAGGATATCCTTTAGACGCTGCTACACTTGATATACTAAGTGCATCTGGAAAATTTAATCCATTTACAAGCACTACAGGAATACCTTTTGAAGGATTTATTTCATCAACTATAGAATTGTTGGTTTCAAATCTATTCTTTCCTCCAAGTCTTTTTATATTGTTAAAATCTAATTTATTCAAACAACTTATAACCTGTGGACTTACAGATGCGTCTCCTCCTAAAACATATATGGTTCCATCTTTAGATACATAATTTTCTATATAACTTAAAGAGTCATCCTGAGAAGGATCATTAACATCATCCATAAGTAAAATAGGTGCATTTAATTTTTTTGAAAGCACAGAACCCGCAAGAGCATCCGGAAAATCTTTTCCTGATGCCAATATAACATTCTTTACTTCCTTTGAATCAAATTGTCTGCTTATATTTGCAGAGGTTTCATACCTGTTAACACCATATATTCTAGAAATATTGTAATACTTTCCACTGTCTGCAAAAACATTATGGAAAGATGATGCTATAATGGCACAGGTTAGAGCCATAGTTACTTTGATAAATTTTTTGTTCATAATATTGGTCCCCTTTTGTATAATCTAGGTAAAAATATATGTATTATTTCATCTCCTCATATCTGGCGATACATACATAAGTTCTTCTAAAATTTATTATATTATTTATATTTTACTATGAGATTAAAGTAACTGTCAAATAAACGAATAAATTACTTCACTGTACTCAATTACCTAGAATAATTGAAATCATAAATTCATGCTTAATTCACAAATACAATCATAGACTCTCTAACTTAAAAATCAAATTATATGCAGGGATATTTTTACAATAATGAAGCTCATTTAAATGTTTTGTATATAAGTCTTAGTAAAAAAATTTTAAAAAATCTAGAACTTTTGAATTGTTTGAGGTACGAGTTTTCAAAAGTTCTCAGTATTTTTTAATTTTTTTGCTTAGCCTTATCAAAATATTTAACCGAGCTGAAGATTGCAAAAAATATCTGGAGTATAATTTGATTTTTTGCTTAGAAAGCCTATGGGATACTTTAATGAACAATTTACTAAGTATATCTTTACTTAAAAGTATAAAACTAATATTGAAATGGAGGTGTTACTTTATGAGTAGGAGACCTTTAGTTCCAGAAGCAAAGCCAAAACTGGATAAATTAAAAACAAAGTATTCAAACGAATTTGGTATGGAATTTAACGACAGCTATAAGGGAAACAAGGCTTCAAAATTAAATGGCCATAATGGCGGACTGGTTGGCGGCTTAATGACTAAAAAAATGGTAGAGGAATTTGAGAAAAATTTAATAGATAAGTAATTGTAAAAAACAGTTAGTATCCTTAGGGCTACTAACTGTTTTTCAACTATCATATTTTCTAAAGTTTAAATTTAGTAACCTCTTTTTTCATATCATTGGTCATATCTGCCAAAGTATGTGCTGTTGCTGCTACTTCCTCAGTTGATGCATTCATTTCCTCAGACGATGCTGCTATTTCCTCAGATGAAGCTGAAACTTCTTCTGCAACAGAAGATATTTCTTCAATCTTGCCAAGTATAGCAGACTTTTCATTGTCAATATTTGCTGTTAACCCATTAACTATATTAATTTTGGAACCCATTTGAGTTATTTCATTGACTATGAGCTTGAATGAATCAATTGTAGTATTTACAATTGAAATTTGTGAATTTAACTCACTTTTTATTTTCCCTGATGATTTTACCATTATGTTTGAATCATCTGATACATTATTTATCAATGTGCTTATGTTTTTTGAAGATTCCGTTGTTTGCTCTGCCAATTCCCTAATTTCTTCCGCAACTACTGAAAAACCTTTACCTGCCTCACCTGCCCTTGCTGCTTCAATTGCTGCATTTAATGCAAGAAGATTGGTCTGCTCTGCTATACTATTAATTAAACTTGTTATTTCATCTATCTGCTTTATATTCTGACCAAGGGTAGTAGTCTTTGATATAAAATCATTAAAAGAATCACTTAACTTATTCATAGACTGGACAAGTTGTTCCATTTCAGTATTACTCTTTGCAGACATAGTATTTATACCCTTTGCATTAGAATCAACTTCTTTTATAGAATTAATGATTTCAACTAGTTCGCTTCCAAATTTATTTAGTATATCTGTAATGTTTACTAAATTTTCTGCCTGGGAACTTGCACCCTTTGCAACGTCCTGCATTGACGTTGCTATATCACTTGATGAAGATGCTATTTCTTCTGATATGGAAGATAAATTGTCCGCATGGCTGTTAATTTCTGAAGAGTTCATTCTAATATTCTTTATCATACTTATAATTGATTCCTGCATCACCTTTATAGCCCTTGCTAAGGTACCAGTCTCATCCTTAAGTTCCAAATATTCAGGACTTATTTCTGAACTCAAATCACCAGAAGATATTACCTCCAAATATTTAATTCCTGCAATAATATTCTTTATAATCTTGCTTGCGAGAATAAATACAAAAGCTAATCCTAAAATTATAAAAATTATAGATGCTGTACTAGTCCATAATCTTAACGTATTTGTACCACTTAATACTTCGGCTTTTGGTGAAGTAATTCCAATGGACCAATTAGTGCCATTAACAGGTGCATATCCTAAATATTTGATTACGCCACCATAAGTATATTCTCCAACTCCAGCTTCACCGTTCATCATTTTTTTCTCAATATCTGCAAAAGGCTTTAATTTGGCATCTTTTTTAACATCTTCATTAATATTGTCTCCCTTTAAAACCATTTGCTCATTTACGTTGGCAACTGCCGTACCTTGCTTATTTATCATAAATGCTTGTCCACTTTTTCCAAAGGTAATATCTTTTGTTATATCATTTAATGTCTTGCCATTTCTTACTGCAGTAATTACACCCACAATTTGACTTCCATTTTTTATAGGTGCAGCATATATTATAACCATAGTATTTTGTGTTTTACTTAAAATAGGATCAGATACGTTTTTTTCACCTGCCAGAGCCTTTTTAAAGTAATCTCTATTTTTAATATTAGCTGTTTTACCATTAGTATTTATAGCATTTCCATCTTTATCTACAATATTCATCTCAATATGTCCGCTTCTTTTTACTTCTGTATCTAATATAACCTTTTTATTCTCCCACGAATTGTTCATATCACTTATCTGTGTTTCGCTAGCTATAGCCTCCAAAGCATTCAACTGACTTTCCACTCTGCTGTGAACAGTTTTTGCAGACTCTTTTGCTATTTGAGGTAGAACTTCATTTACATTGCCAATTAATGCCTTCGACGAAGTATAATATGAAATTGTTGCCAAACCAATACATATAATTGCAAGTAATAATCCCATAGCCAACATTAACTTCGATTTAATACTTTTCATTTTGCATCCTCCTTTTTGATAACCTTTACAATAGTGAGTTATATAATACATTTCTTATATTAATAATAACATAATTTGATAAATGTTTGCACCGTTTCCAACTTATTTCCTGTATCTAATACTATTTGTCAAATCTAAACAAATTTAGTCAAACAATTAGAATAATATTACTTTCATTAGCTATAAAGTTTGATCATGCAAAGCAATGAAATATTGATATTGTCTTTATTTAGGACTATGATTATGTAATAATAATTATATTATAAAATTGAAGGGAGATATTACATATGAAAAAAGTAATATTGTTAAGCGGAAGTCCAAATCCAGAAGGCAACACTGTGCAAGTCCTTAAAGAATGTGCAAAAGTAATAGAGCAAAATGGTGTTTCAGCTGAAGTTGTGTCCTTAGCTGGAATGAACTTAAAAGATTCCATGAACCCTCAAGGAGGCTATAATGACGGATTTGACGAAATAATTGAAAAAATAAAAGGGGCTAAGGGACTCATTGTAGCATCACCTGTTTATTGGGGAACTGCAAGAGCAGAGCTCATGACAGCACTTCAAAGAATCGCTATGGCATCTATGAAAAGTGGAAATTTCTTATCCAGAATGGTAGGCGGACCTATTGCTGTTGCAAGGCGTGCTGGCCAGACATCATCAATACAGGAAATGCTTATGTTCTATCTCTACAATGACATGATCATACCAGGCTCAACATACTGGAATGTAGTCTTCGGGCAAAAACCTGGTGAAGCTTTAAAAGATGAAGAAGGAATGAGAACAGTAAAGAGATTTTCTGAAAATATAGCTTATTTGGTAAATAAACTGGATTAGTGCTATAGGAAATGAGCATGGATTTTTGTGCAGCAAACACAGTCTATGCTCATTTCTCATTTTATAACTATATCGTTACATCTTCTCCTGCTTTATTTCCTACAATAAGAAGACATATTACCATAATAATTAATCCCGTAAGTGGTATATTCCAGGAGTGAAATAAGTCAAATACACTTCCAATTATAAAAGGTCCGATAGCTGCTAGGGTATAACCTAATGATTGTGCCATTCCTGATAATTTTGCTGCCTCTCCTGCCCCACTGCTTCTAAGTCCAATAAAGGACATTGCAAGGCTAATGCATCCTCCTGAACATAAACCGCATAGGAGAACAGAAACTACAATAATCATAGTACTGTTTGCAATCAAAAACATGAATATACTAACTGCATAAATACAGGAAATGGTACCTGTTACTAGCTTCTGATTTTTTCTTCTTACTGCTAGTAAAGGAACAACAAAAGATGCGGGAATCGCAACTATTTGATAAGCCGAAGCATAATATCCTGCAATTTCAACGTTAATTCCTTTTGCCTGTAAAATCGTAGGAAGCCAGGCCACAAAACAATAATACAAAAGCGATTGTATACCCATATACAAAGCAACATACCAGGCAATAGATGACTTGTACACATTTTTCTTAGGACTATCATTTGCAAATTGATTTTTGCCTTTCAATTGTAAATTCCACTGAAAAAGCCAGATTAGCATAGTAACAATTACAAGTACAAGCCAAATTGCCAGTGCATCTTTCCAACCTAACCCTACATCTTCTGAAAGTGGCACACTAATTCCAGAAGATATACCTGCAAAAATAGACATTGAGGTAGTAAAAATACCTGTTATCATTCCAATCCTTAAAGGAAACTCAGATTTTATAATACTTGGAATCATTACATTACCCACTGCTATTCCTATACCAATAATGGCTGTACCAATAAATAAACCTGCTGTCCCTGCAAAAGAACGAATCCCAATTCCAACTGCCATAAAAATTAATGCATAGAACATAAGGTGTCCTGAGCCATATTTTTGACTTAGCTTACTTACAAAAGGTGATACAACAGCAAATGCAATCAAAGGAATGGTTGTAATAATTCCTGATGAACTTGCCGAAAGATTTAACTGTGTTTTTATTATACTGATAAGTGAACCAACTCCAGTAATAGGTGATCGCAGATTAAATGCCATAAATATAATTGCAATAATTAATAAAGTTTTATTTTTTCCATTCATTTTAAAATTCTCCTTATCGTATTTTTAACTGTAAAATACAATAAATCTATTTGTCTGCAATAAGAGCCTGAATAATTTGGGAATTAAATACAGGCAAAAATGGCATAAAAATCATTTTAAAATTCCTTCCTCCTGCTTTAATTTACTCATTTCTATAGTAAAACTTTTTAATAATTTCCTATATACATCATATTAGCATTTTACACCTTATTATTAAATAGTTTTATAAGATTACTAATTATTCTTTTTTATATTCTAATAAATCTGCAGGCTGACAGCTGAGTTCACGACAAATTGCCTCAAGTGTTGAAAATCTTATTGCCTTTGCTTTGTTATTCTTGAGTATTGACAAATTGGCATTAGTAATTCCTACCCTATTTGCAAGCTCTGAAAGGGAAATTTTATTTTTTGCCATCACTACATCTAAATTAACTATAATTGCCATAATATATCCCACCTAAATAGTTAAGTCATTTTCATTTTTTATTTTTATTGCCCTTTTTAAAAGTTCCGCAATAGTAGCAAAAGTGCATGACAACATTATAAATGCAAAAATATCAAACTTTAAATTACCATACTTATCAAATACAAATATTATTTTCAAACTTCCATTAATTTTATCATTTATCATATTTGCAATACCTAACAATAAAGTATAAACCCCTACTCTATTAAAACTCTTTACATTGTGAATAATAAAAACTTTATTATCCATAATTCTGTCAACTATATTTTTCAGCTCATATATTATTAATACAGCTATTATACAGTTTATTTCAGCAAAAGCAATAACCTTTGTAGTAACATCCAAGGTATTCCAAATTAAAAGTCCTGGTATTCCAATTAGGCCCAAAACTCCAATTACTAATAGAAAATTAAGAAGTAAATATAAAAAAGTCAAAACTCCATTATTCTCTTTATTAATTGAATCTAAAAAATTGTATTTAATAATACTTTTTTCATCACCCATATTTATCCATCTCCCTGCTTTAATTTACTCATTTTTATACTAAAATTTTATTTTTTACCATCACTACATCTAAATAGTTAAATCATTTTCATTTTTTATCTTTACTGCCTTTCTAAGCACCTCCCCAATAACGAGAGAAATACATGCTATTATTATAAATACAAAAATATCAGGTTTCAAATTTCCATCATCCCCAAATCTAAACAGCATTCCATCAAGCTTAAATGGCGGTTCACAATATGCATTTATTATACTATTTGCTTCATATACAATACCCCCGAGGAAAACATAAATACCTACTTTAGTAAATCCATCTGCATTTTCAATAATAAATATCCTATCTTTTTTAATTCTCTCTATTACATTCTTTAACTCATAAAGTATAAGGCTAGTTAATGCTAATTCCAACTCTAAAAAAATCAAATGTTTTATAGGAACATTAAAAGGTAGTGCTAAAAAAAATGGAAATATTAACATACTACTTAAACTCATTACAAAGAAAATATTTAGAATTACATTTAAAAAGCTTATTATAAAGTTTTTTTCTCCATTAAATCTAACAATAAGTTTTCCCATTAAATTTATTTTTTTACAAAACATATTATATTCATACCTCCAATTATCATATATTTCTTAAATTACGCAGTCTATTCTTCTCCTGTCTGTTCAATTACTTTTACTTCTCTATTAAGCTCTTGAATTACTATAGAAGCTTGTTTTTTGAAAGCATCTCACCTGGTCCATCTGCAAAATTACCATTTTTTAATTGTTCAGGTCTACTTTCAATCAAAAGTAAATCTGGTCTTAAATTTTCAATAACTGATTTTAAATTTAAATAGGAATAAGGTGTTGAATCTAACATCATGTTATGATACGTTCCTAAAAAATAAATCTTTTCACTACCTTTTATATATTCTCTAAAATAAAAATTTCTTGAAAAAAACACATAATGTAATCTGGTATAATCATAAATACTACAAGTACTATACAAATTACAGATAATACACAGTTTCTAAATATTTTGATGTACTTTCTCCCCATTATCCATACTACCCCCTTGTATGAATTTTATATTTTATTGTATTATATAGCAGTTTTTATTAAAATTCAATAGCTTTTTATTGTTTTTCAATATAAAATTATCGTATTTTAATACGTTCCTAATCATATCATTGTAATAAAATAGATGAAAATTATAAGGGAATAGAGAAATTTAATGGACAAAAATAATAGACCATATGGTGGAACTAATATCCATCATATGGTCTTAGTTAGTAACCAAAATAAAAAATTTATGAATTCAATTGGTTTATTGCCAATTTATTTAAATGTAATTTATTTTTTAAAATAATCACTGATACAACTCCAAATGTAAACATAGAAGTTGATAACTCAAAAGAATGCCCTATTCGAACTGATACTGGCATATAAGAATTAGGAAATATTAATGGAGATGTTATTAATATGCTAAAAATTAATCCTGTTGTTATATAAGTCAACCAATTTTCAATACCTAATGAATAAATTATTATAATAGCTAAGATAGACCATAAAATTCCTCTAAATAACTGAAATAAAATTATCACTGGATCTTGGCTTGACATGTGTGTGAAAAAACTTATGATGTGTGTACTCCCAGTATAATAATATCTCACATCGGCAAATTGCCATGCAACAAAATATCCAAATACAAAATAAATGATAACATAAACAATGGATAAGAGTATCATATTTGGAATTGCACTTATAATGATGGTTTTTATTTTAAGATTACTATATTGGAAATTTGTTTCTCCTTTAAATTTTCCAAGAATTAAAACTGCCAACAACGAAAATACAAAGATGTATATGGCACCCGAAGTAACATTTCTTATTAATTCTTCTAAAGGCATTTTTACAGCACTATTGAAATACAAAGTTTCTATTTGAGTCATAAAATATTGTGTTCCCCAAAAAATGATAAAACTAACTGCTACAAGCTTATAACTTCTCAATCTGGATTTAACAATAAACAAGGTTAATATTATTGTATTTAGAATACAATAAATTAATACTGGTATAACTGTATTCTCTGTAGACTCAGGACCATGTTTACCTCCAATAAGTATAGACGAAACTGCCATACTTATAAACATTATTGTAATTAACAAAATTACTTTTAGTGATAAAATTATAACTTTTTTCATAATAGACCCATCCTCTCTTTATAAATATTTAACCATTGAATATCTACTTCAAAATGCATAATTGAAGCTTCCAAAAGTATATCCATAAATTTATTTCTTTTTGTCTTATTAATATTTTTTATTTTATTAAATTCATTTAGTTGCTTTTCTATGATATCTATTTGTTTATCTATGTACTTTTTTGCATCCTCATTTTGGATTTGTGTAAGAAACATCATTTTTAAATAAAATTCATCCTTGGTTTGTCTCATTACGACTGGTTCTGATAACCACTTATATAGCTCATTTTTGCCTTTATCTGCAATTGTATAAACAAATTTATCTGGTCTATTTTTTTGAGATATTTCCTTCTTCACTATTTCATTTTCGCTTTCCATTTTTTTTAATAAAGTATAAAGCTGACCAATGTTTATGGACCAAATACAACTTACTGATTTTTCAAATTCTTTTTTTATTTCATAGCCATACATTGGCCTTTCATTAAGTAAACCTAATATAGCATGTTTTGTTGACATTAATAGTACCTCCTAAAAAGTAAATTTATATATTATCAGTATAATATATTATATGTAATATATTATGCTACTAATATATAATATGTCAATAAAAACTTTGGAAATTTTAATTAATATCTACTGTGAATAAATTAACATTTACGCCCAAGTTATGATAAAATTATATATTATAATTTCAAAATAAATATAACTATAAATTAATACACTAGTATAAAGTTATTTATGATATACAAAGGAAGGTAATCTAATAATGTTTAAATCATCTACTCATAATGAAATAGTTAGTAGGTCTCTTAATAGGTGCATTAAATATCATATGGAAAAAGGTATCCCAAAGCCTAAACGAAATCTTAACCGTAAAGAATTGGACAACTTAATAAAAGAAAACAGCTATATTATAGAAATAGCAAGACCATTTATGGAAATACTTTATGATTTTCTAAATGGATCAGGTTTTTCATTATATCTTACAGACAAAAATGGAATTGTATTAACTATTATAGGTGACAAAGATATATTAATAGAACAGGCAAAAGCTGGAATTGTGGAAGGTGCTGATATGAGTGAAAAAAGTGCTGGTACAAATGCAATAGGAACTGCTCTTTTTGAAAATTTGTCAGTTCAAGTTTCAGGCAAAGAACACTTTATAAATATTTTTCAAATTTGTACATGCTCTGCATCTGTCATACACAACGAACAAGGAAATATAATCGGATGTCTAAATCTAACTGGAAAACGTCAATTGGCTCATCCCCATACATTAGGCCTTGTTGTAGCAGCAGTAAAGTCCATTGAAAACCACTTAAAATTAAATAAGTCTCAAAATGAATTATTTAAAGCATACCAATACTTAAATAAAATCATGAATTCCATAGATTTTGGAATTTTAGCTGTAGATAACAATGGGATCATTAAAGCTATAAATAACAGTGCATGTAATATGCTTTGTATAGACCAAAAAGATATTATAGATAAAAATGCATATAAAGTTTTATATAATTGGCAATATATACTTAATGAACTTAAATCAGGAAACTCATATGAAGATAAGGAAATTTTATATTCGGATAAAAGAAGAAGATTTAATTTGAATGTATATCCTATAAGGGATAAAAGTAATACCGTAACTGGTATGGTAGTTACATTTAAAGACATACAAAATGTATACAACTTGGTTAACAAATACACAAGTGGATCTGCTACTTATACATTTGATGATATAATTGGCAGCAGTGAAAAAATGATAAATTTAAAAAAACAGTTAAAAAGTATATCTAACAGTCCTTCCACTGTACTAATTCAAGGCGAAAGCGGTACAGGTAAAGAACTTATTGCGCAGTCCATCCACAATGACAGCAGCAGAAAAAATAACAGCTTTATAGCAATAAATTGCGGTGCCATACCCAAAAATTTAATAGAAAGTGAATTATTCGGATATGAAGATGGATCATTCACAGGTGCAAAACATGGAGGGCGTGCAGGAAAATTTGAACTTGCAAATGGTGGTACTTTATTTTTAGATGAAATTGGGGAAATGCCTTTAGATATGCAAGTAAATCTTTTAAGAGTTCTCCAAGAAAGCTGCATTACAAGAATAGGCGGGAACAGATGTGTAAAAATAGATATAAGAATCATTGCAGCTACTAATAAAAATTTGAGGGAAGAAATACATAAAGGAACTTTTCGTGAAGATTTATACTATAGACTAAATGTAATACCTATATATGTACCACCACTGCGGGAAAGAGATATGGATATTAAAATACTGATAGACTATTTTTTAAAGATAAAGGCTTTTAAACTAAAAAAACCCATTCCAATAGTAAGACCTGATATATATCAAAAGCTGTTAAATTATAATTGGCCCGGAAATGTGAGAGAATTAGAAAATTGTATTGAAAATATCGTAAATATGAATGGAAATACATCTTTCAACTTTGAAAATAGTATTTCAGTAAATAAGCAAACTAGTCCTTGTACTACAAAATTCGAGTATGATATATGTTCATTAAAGGATTTGGAAAAAGAAGCAATAATAAATTGTATGAATAATTGTAATGGTAACATTGCAAAAGCTTCTAAAATTCTGGGGATAAATAGAAGTACTTTGTATACAAAGATAAAAAAATATCAAATTAACTTTTCTTAAAGTGTATGTAAACACAACTTTGTTGTAAAAAGCAACATTATTTTCTTAAAAAATGTTGCTTTCTACAACATTTTTCAATTATCTATATTAACCTTATAAAGTCCTAACCCCCTAAATTCAACCTTTTCATGATAAAAAATATACTGGCACAACATTTGCTTATATATTTAAATAGATATTTAAAAATACCATTTTATTTACTAAAATTTTTATATTTAATTTATTAGGAGGTTCTATTATGAAAGGTTTTGCAATGTTAGGTATTAACAAATTAGGATGGATTGAAAAGAAAAACCCAGTGCCAGGTCCTTATGATGCGATTGTACATCCTCTAGCTGTATCCCCATGTACATCAGATATACATACGGTTTTTGAAGGAGCACTTGGTAATAGGGAAAATATGATTTTAGGCCATGAAGCTGTAGGTGAAATAGCCGAAGTTGGCAGCGAAGTTAAAGATTTTAAAGTTGGCGATAGAGTTATCGTACCATGCACAACACCTGACTGGAGATCTTTAGAAGTCCAAGCTGGTTTTCAGCAGCATTCAAACGGTATGCTTGCAGGATGGAAGTTTTCCAATTTTAAAGATGGTGTATTTGCAGATTACTTTCATGTAAACGATGCAGATATGAATCTTGCCATACTCCCAGATGAAATACCTTTAGAAAGTGCAGTTATGATGACAGACATGATGACTACTGGTTTTCATGGAGCAGAACTTGCAGACATAAAAATGGGCTCCAGCGTTGTAGTAATTGGTATAGGAGCTGTTGGATTAATGGGAATAGCCGGTTCCAAACTTCGAGGAGCAGGCAGAATTATCGGTGTTGGAAGCAGACCTGTTTGTGTTGAAACAGCTAAATTTTATGGAGCAACTGATATTGTAAATTATAAAAATGGTGATATAGTTGAACAAATCATGGACTTAACTCATGGTAAAGGTGTAGACCGTGTAATCATGGCAGGCGGTGGTGCTGAAACACTAGCACAAGCAGTAACTATGGTTAAACCTGGCGGCGTAATTTCTAACATCAACTACCATGGAAGCGGTGATACTTTACCAATACCTCGTGTTCAATGGGGCTGCGGCATGGCTCACAAAACTATAAGAGGAGGATTATGCCCCGGCGGACGTCTTAGAATGGAAATGCTAAGAGATCTTGTTCTATATAAACGTGTTGATTTGAGTAAACTTGTTACTCATGTATTTGATGGTGCAGAAAATATTGAAAAGGCCCTTTTGCTTATGAAAAATAAGCCAAAAGATTTAATTAAATCAGTAGTTACATTCTAGAAATTCATATAAAAAAACTGTCGCATTAAAAAAATGTGACAGTTTTTACTTAAAATATTGGACAAAAGACTTCCTTTCTTATAGATGCAAAAAATAATCAATCCGATTCATAATTATAAACAGAGTTCTTGGCATCAGGTTGAGTTTTGACTCCACCTAATGCTTAGAAATCGTTATCCAGGCGCGTAACAGTGCTTATCCCCAACTTTGATAGAAGATTTGGGTGTTAGCAATGGTAGCGATCGGATAAACTGATAAATATTCGTATTTTTAATTGGAAATTTAAGATTTAATTAATATCTACTATGAGTAAGTCAACATATATACCTAAATTATGATAAAATTATATATTATAATTTCAAAATAAACACAACTATGAATAATACACTAAAATAAAGCTATTTATCTGATGGCTACCTACTGTAACACTCCCTCTTCTATCAAAGTGAGAGATAACAGTAGCTACGCCCCTAGATAATTCATCTAAACTTAGTGGGAGAAACAAAACTCTAAAGAGAAAGCGACTATCATCAAATCAAAGATTTGAGATATCTGCTTTTCCCACTAAGTAAGATTCATTGATATAAAAAGGAAGGTAATCTAATAATGTTTAAACCATTTACTCATAGTGAAATAGTCAGTAGGTCTCTTAATAGATGCATTAAATACCATATAGAAAAAGGTATACCAAGACCTAAACGAACACTTAGCCGCAAAAAATTGGACAACTTAATAAAAGAAAACATCGATATTATAAAAATAGCAAAACCATTTATGGAAATACTTTATGATTTTTTAAGTGGATCAGGTTTCTCATTATATCTCACAGACAAAAATGGAATTGTATTAACTATCATAGGTGACAAAGATATTGTAATGGAGCAGGCAAAGGCTGGAATAGCAGAAGGTATTGATCTGAGTGAACAAAGTGCAGGTACAAATGCAGCAGGAACTGCTATTTTTGAAAATTTGTCAGTTCAACTTTCAGGCAAAGAACATTTTATAAATACTTTTCAGATTTATACCTGCTCTGCATCTGTCATACATAACGAACAAGGAAATATAATCGGATGTCTAACTTTAACTGGAAAACGTCAATTGGCTCATCCCCATACATTGGGTCTTGTTGTATCAGCAGTAAAGTCCATTGAAAATCACTTAAAATTAAATAAGTCTCAAAATGAATTATTTAAAGCATACCAATACTTAAATAAAATCATGAATTCCATGGATTTTGGAATTTTTGCTGTAGATAATAGCGGAATAGTCAAGGCTATAAATAACAGTGCTTGTAATCTCCTTGGCATAAACCAAAAAGATATTATAGATAAAAATGTTTATAAAGTTTTACACATATGGCAGTATATACTTGATGAACTCAAATCAGGCAATGTATATACGGATAAGGAAATTTTATATTCGGATGAGAAGAAAAGATTTAATTTAAATGTATATCCTATAAAAGATAAAAGTAATATTGTAACTGGTATGGTAGTTATATTTAAAGATATACAAAATGTATATAACTTGGTTAACAAATATACAAGTGGATCTGCTGCTTACACATTTGATGATATAATTGGCAGCAGCGAAAAAATGATAAATTTAAAAGAACAGTTAAAAAATATATCTAATAGTCCTTCTACTGTATTAATTCAAGGTGAAAGTGGTACAGGAAAAGAACTTATTGCCCAGTCAATTCACAATGACAGCAATAGAAAAAACAAAAGCTTTATAGCAATAAACTGCGGTGCCATACCAAAGAATCTAATAGAAAGTGAATTGTTCGGATATGAAGATGGATCATTTACAGGTGCAAAACGTGGAGGCCGTGCAGGAAAATTTGAACTTGCAAATGGAGGTACTTTATTTTTAGATGAAATTGGAGAAATGCCTTTGGATATGCAAGTAAATCTCTTAAGGGTTCTCCAAGAAAACTGTATCACAAGAATAGGTGGAAATAAATGCATCAAAATAGATGTAAGAATTATAGCGGCTACCAACAAGAATTTAAGGGAAAAGATAAAAAAAGGAACTTTTCGTGAAGACTTATACTACAGACTAAATGTAATACCTATATATGTGCCACCACTTCGGGAAAGAGATATGGATATTAAAATACTAATAGACTATTTTTTAAAGATAAAAGCTTTTAAACTTAAAAAACCCATTCCAATAGTAAGACCTGATATATATCAAAAGCTTTTAAAACATAATTGGCCTGGAAATGTTAGAGAATTAGAAAATTGTATTGAGAATATTGTAAATATGAATGGAAATACATCTTTTGACTTTCAAAATAATCTTTCAGTAAATAAGCAAACTAATCCTTCTTGTACTACAAACCTTAAATATGATATGTGCTCATTAGAAGAATGGGAAAAAAAAGCAATAATAGATTGTATAAATAATTGTAATCATAATATGTCAAAAGCTTCTAAAATTTTAGGAATAAATAGAAGTACTTTGTACACAAAGATAAAAAAATATCAAATTATTTTTTCTTAAAGTGTATATAAAAACAACACTGTTGTAAAAAGCAACAGTATTTTAAGAAAAATTGTTGTTTTTTGCAACAGTATTTTTAAAAATAACTAAACTCTATAAAATATCCATCTAAATTCAATCTTTTCATGATAAAAAATATACTGGCACAATACTTGCTTATATATTTAATTAAATATAAACCAAAAAATCTAATTACCCCAATAATTAAATTCTAGAAAAGTAATATAACTTAATAATAAGGAGGACAAAAATGGGAAGATTTACTTTGCCTAGGGATATTTACTTTGGTGAAAATGCCTTAGAAAATTTAAAAAATTTAGATGGAAATAAAGCAGTAGTTGTTGTAGGTGGAGGATCTATGAAAAGATTTGGATTCTTAGCCAAAGTTGAAGAATACTTAAAAGAAGCTGGTATGGAAGTTAAATTAATAGAAGGTGTTGAGCCTGATCCATCTGTTGATACTGTTATGAATGGTGCTAAAATAATGAGAGACTTTAACCCAGACTGGATAGTATCAATAGGTGGAGGATCTCCCATAGATGCTGCTAAAGCAATGTGGATATTTTATGAATACCCCGACTTTACATTTGAAAAAGCGATAGTCCCTTTCGGAATTCCTAAATTAAGGCAAAAGGCACAATTTGTTGCTATACCTTCTACAAGTGGAACAGCAACTGAAGTAACATCATTTTCTGTAATAACAGACTATAAAGCTAAAATAAAATATCCTCTTGCAGATTTTAACCTTACCCCTGATATAGCTATAATAGATCCGTCCCTTGCAGAAACAATGCCTAAAAAGCTTACAGCACACACTGGAATGGATGCTCTTACTCACGCAATAGAAGCATATGTTGCAAGTTTACATTCAGATTTTTCAGATCCACTTGCTATGCATGCTATAACCATGATTCATAAATATTTATTGAAATCCTATGAAGAAGATAAAGAAGCTAGGGGCCATATGCACATAGCTCAATGTTTAGCTGGAATGGCATTTTCAAATGCACTCCTTGGAATAACTCATAGTATAGCACACAAAACTGGCGCAGTATTTCACATACCTCATGGGTGTGCTAATGCCATATACTTACCTTATGTTATAGATTTTAACAAGAAAGCTTGTTCAAAAAGATATGCTAAAATAGCTAAAAAGCTCCATCTGTCAGGAAATAATGAAGATGAATTAATAGATTCATTAACTGAAATGATTCGTACTATGAATAAAAAGATGGATATTCCTCTCACTATAAAAGATTATGGTATAAGCGAAAACGGCTTTAATGAAAACCTAGATTTTATAGCTCACAATGCTATGATGGATGCCTGCACTGTAGCCAATCCTAGAGCAATAACTGAGGAAGAAATGAAAAAACTCTTGCAGTATATGTATAATGGGCAAAAGGTTAATTTCTAGTTTAAAAGTTAATGTATTTATATTTAGGAAAATATATACAAACTAAAGCAGTATGCTCCCCTTAGAGTAGACAGCCCCAATCTGTTTATAATAAGGGGAGTATTTTTATCCGATCGCTACCATTGCTAATATCCCCATCGCACACAGCGAAAGCGACTATCACCAAATCAAAGATTTGAGATATCTGCTTTTCTATCAAAGTTGGGGATAAGCACTGCTACGCGCCTGGATAACGATTTCTCCTAAAGGATAACGCCTTCTAAGTGCTGAAGCACTAAGAATCCTGTTAATAAGCATCAGGTGGAGTCAAAAACTCAACCTGATGCCAAGAACTCTGTTTATACTTGCTCTATGGAAACAACTTCATAACCCACATCTTCAATAGCAGATTTTATGTCAGCATCTTTAATTTCACCACTAGATTCAACTAAAGCTGTTTTAGAATCTAAATCAACAGACACATTGGATGCACCTTTAAGTTCCTCCAATGCTGTTTTTACATGATTAACACAGTGTCCACAGCTCATTCCTTCAACAATTATCTTCTTTTTCATAACTTATTCCACCCTTCATTTTATAAATGTTTATTTATATTGATGGCTTAAAGCCTTTCAATCTTAAAGCATTACTTAAAACTGATACAGAACTTAAACTCATGGCAAGAGCTGCTATCATTGGGTTTAAAAGTGGTCCTCCAAATATGTGAAGTACTCCCATAGCTACCGGAATTCCTAAACTATTATAACCAAAAGCCCAGAACAAGTTTTCCTTTATATTTTTTATTGTTTTCTTGCTTAAATCTATAGCTGTGACCACATCCATTAAATCACTTCTCATTAAAACTATATCTGCAGACTCCATAGCTACATCTGTACCAGACCCTATAGCTATACCTATATCAGCCTGTGCTAAAGCTGGTGCATCATTTATGCCATCTCCAACCATGGCAACTTTCTTGTTTTCACTTTGAAGTTTTTTAACTTCATTAGCTTTATCTTGTGGTAAAACTTCTGCAAGTATTCTATCTATTCCAACCTGCTTAGCTATAGCTTCAGCAGTTTTCTTGTTATCTCCAGTTATCATTGCCACTTCAATTCCCATAGAATGAAGTTTATCTATAGCCTTTTTACTGTGTTCTTTAACCGTATCTGCTACAGCAATTACACCAATTGCCTTATTTTCAAGAGCTACATACATAGGAGTTTTGCCTTTATCTGCTAAAACTTGTGATCTTTCCTCTAATTTTTCTAAAGAGATATTACTTTCAAGCATAAGTTTTCTATTACCAAGCAATATTTTACTGTTTTCTATATTAACTTCTATTCCATGACCTGGTACAGCTTTAAATGACTGTAATTTTTTTAATTCAATTTTCCTATTTTCAGCTTCTTTAACTATTGCTTCCCCCAAAGGATGCTCTGATGATTTTTCACCTGAAGCTGCTAATTGAAGTAAATAGTTTTCATCTATGTCTGGAATTGTAACTATATCTGTAACCTTTGGATTACCTTCAGTTATAGTTCCTGTTTTGTCAAATACTATAGTTTGAATTCTATGCGCTGTTTCCAGTGCAGTACCACTTTTTATAAGCACACCATATTCAGCACCTTTTCCGGTACCAACCATAATAGCAGTTGGTGTTGCCAATCCTAAAGCGCAAGGACACGCAATTACTAACACTGATATAAATATGGTAAGTGAAAATACTCCTGTTTCACCATATATGTACCAAGCTAAAGCAGCAATTATAGCTAATGCCATTACTACCGGTACAAAGTATCCTGATATAACATCTGCTAATTTTGCAATAGGAGCCTTTGACCCCTGGGCTTCCTCTACTAATTTAATAATTTGTGCCAGTGCTGTATCCTTACCAACTCTTGTAGCTCTATACTTAATAGAACCATTTTTATTTATACTTGCTCCAATGACCTTATCAGAAGGATTTTTTTCTACAGGTATACTTTCACCTGTAAGCATGGATTCATCTACTGAAGTAATTCCCTCTGTAACCTCTCCATCTACAGGTATTTTTTTACCAGGTTTTACTACAATTATATCTCCAACTTCAACTTCATCTATAGAAATTTCTATTTCCTTATCTTCTTTAATTACAGTAGCAGTTTTTGGTGCAAGCCCCATAAGCTTTTTTATAGCTTCCGAAGTTTTTCCTTTAGCAACAGATTCCAGATATTTACCTAATGTAATAAGAGTAAGTATTGTACCTGCTGATTCAAAATATAAATGATAGTTTGTGTTTCCTATAAAAATTTCATATACTGCAAAAACACTATAGATAAAAGCAGCAGATGAGCCTATTGCTATAAGTGAATCCATATTGGGACTTCTTCTAAATAATGATTTAAAGCCAACAGTAAAATACTTTCTACCAACAATCATTATAGGTAATACTAAAAGTAACTGTATTATGGAAAAAACTTGCGGATGATTCATTGGGTCTATAGCCTGTGGAAGCATATATCCCAATTTTTCACTAATCATTGGTACCATAGCTATTATAAGTAGTGGAACTGCAAATACAGCAGATATTATAAATCTATTCCATAACGACTTTGCTTCTTTTTCTTTTTTTCCCTTATCTGTATCTACAGAAATTTCTTCTTCTAAAGCTTTATATCCTGCTTTTTCTATTGCCTTTTTTATATCCTGAACATTAACCTTTGAAGCATCAAATGCTATACTTAGCTTTTCCGTAGCAATATTTACATTTGCTTCATATACGCCTTCTAGTTTTTTTGAAACTCTTTCTACTGCTTTAGCACAAGCTGCACAGGTCATTCCTTCTATCTTCAAGGTTTTATTTGTAGTATCAATTAAAGCTTTATATCCAGCTTTATCTATTGCACACTGTATATCTTGAACATTAACCTTTGACTCATCAAAACTTACACTTAATTTTTCTGTTGCCAAATTAACATTAGCATCTAACACCCCATCTAGTTTTTTTGAAGCTCTTTCCACTGCTTTAACACAAGCTGCACAAGTCATTCCTTCTATTTTTAATGTCCTTTTTATCATTGCTCCTTCCTCCTTCTGTTTTGATATGTATAACTTTAAAACTACTATCTATATTTTGAGCTTTTACATTCAATATTATATTTACCCCCCACCTGTGGGGTGGTATTTTCCTATAACTTATCATTTATAATTTTATTTTACACCTCCTGCATTGCTAGATGTAAAACGTTTAGTATAAGATGAGAAGCAAGAGGAGGCATATCTATAATTTTTTAAGTTTTATATTATTCTTTTAGTAACTTTGAAAGTAAACCTATTATTTCGTCTACCTTTTCATCACCACTATTGTTAATAAAAGCATCTTTTACACAATTATTAAGATGTTGTTTTAGAATAAGCAAATTAGCTTTTTTTAGCAATGATTGAGCTGCAACCATTTGATTAGATATATCAATACAATATCTTCCTTCCTCAATCATTTTTATTATACCTTCTATTTGTCCTTTTGAAGTTTTTAAAGCTTGTATGGCCTTCTTTTTTTCTTCGTTCATTTTCTCCTCCCTCCCCCCTATAGGGGGTGTGGTTATATTATATATTATTTCTAAATTTAATTCAATATCAGTTTAACACTACTATACCATCTTCAAATCTTTATTATACATTCATCTTCTTTAACTATTACAAATATTATTCTCAAGAAATTTAGCCACTCCATCCTCATTATTTGAAGCAATAATTCCTGTAGCCAACTTTTTTAATTCATCATATGCGTTTTTAACTGCATATTTTTCATCCGCAAATTTAAAAAGTGGTGCATCATTTAAATTATCTCCAAAACAAATAAGCTTGTCTGCCTTCAAACTTTCCTTTAAGTATTTAGCTGCTAAGCTTTTATTAGCATTATAATTCATTGATTCAAGCCAGAAAAAACCTTTTGCATATATCTCCTCTGTGTAATGAAAACTGCCCTTTATTACTTTTGTAAATAATTGATATGTGTCATCCAAAACACCCTTTGCTTCTATTGCAAAAATATTTATTATATTATAATTAACTATTTCTGAAAAATCACTTACCTCAGTAAGCCTTGTATCACCATGCTGTATTCTTGAATTTATGTATATGTCTTGTCCTTCATTAAAAATTCCCCTATAAAATATCTTTTTATTTCCAGCTGAATCTACTGCAGACACTATAGGTGAGATTTTTTTTAATTTATAATATTTTAAAATGAAATAAACAGTACACTCATCTAAATAGTTTTCTACTATATTTTTAGCCAAAGTAGTATCATATATAAAAGCTCCATTATTTAAAATAATAGGTATATTTAGATTTAATGGTTTCAATATACTTTTACAAGCTTCATAGGACCTAGCTGTAGCAATAGTAAATTTTAATCCTGAATCTATTAACTTATTTATAATTCTAATTGAATTTTTGCTTACGACTTGATCTGAATTTAATAAAGTTCCATCCAAGTCCGAAATATATAACTTCAAAATATTCAGTCCTCCAAACGCATTTATAATAATTAAGTCACAAAACCTATTATATATCTAATAACCATAAAAATATAGACTCAATTTTTTAGTTGAAAGTTGAGTTATATTCAATAATAAATGAGCATGGATTCACTCTTACACAAATCTATGCCCATTTCCCCTTTAATTTTTAACTTTTAATTTTTTATTGCATTTACTGTTCTTCCCAAATTCTTTTTCCGTCTTTATCAATATATATATATTTATCATCCAATATTACCATAGCTGCTCCATTACAAAAATTATTTACATCATCAAATTGAGGTTTCAATACAAATTTTCCACTTTTATCAATGCATCCCCATTTATCCTTTATTTTTACAAAGGCTCGTCCTTCACTAAAATTAAGAGCTTCATCAAAAATAGGATCTATTACAAACTCATCTTTTTTATTTATGTATCCACATTTTTCATCTATCTTTACATTAGCTACGTCTTCATAAAAACCATCTGTGCTATCATATTCGAGCCCTATAACTAAATTACCTGATTTATCAATAAATCCATATTTAAAATTTTTCATAACTTGAGCTAATCCTTCATGAAAATCAAAAACACAATCGAAATCACAGTTTATTACTTCATTTCCTTTGCTATCAACATATTTCCACTTATCACCATTATTTACCCTAGCAACCTCTTCTGAAAAACTAAAGGCATTTTCGTATTTCAATGCTATTGGGTAATTTCCCTTTTTATCCAAAAAACCATACTTACTATTTTTGTTTACCAGTGCCATTCCATTTGAGAATTCATCAATAAAATTAAAACTTGGTTCTACAACCATATTATCATTATGGTCAATAATACCCCACTTTTCCTTTATTTTTACAGGAGCAAATCCATCAGAGAAATTCCATGACTGTTTATATTTATAGTCTATAACTGTTTTTCCATTGCAGTCTATATATCCCCATTTATTGTTCATCTTAACAGCAGCTAAACTATCCAAAAAGTCCCATGCATATTGAAATACAGGTTCTATGATAACTTGTCCATTATTATCTATATAACCCCACTTATCATTTAACTTAATTCTAAATAAATTAGTATAGTTTTTCATTTAATTTCCCCCTATTTTGCAATCGTTTTAATTTCATATAAACAGAGTTCTTGGCATTAGATGGGGTTTTAAAACTCCACCTGATGCTTAGAAATCGTTATCCAGGGACGTAGCTGCTCTTTACTCCCACTTGAAGAAAAGCAGATATCCCAAATCTTCGATTTAGTGATAGTCGCTTTCGCTGTGTGTGGGAGTATTAGAGCAGGTAGTCATCGGATAAATATCTATTCAAATTTAATTTTATCACACATAGGAATTAAATAAAATAATAAGTCAGAATTTTCTATACTAATCATTGTTTAAAATATATGTGGATATGGAAACCACATTATATGATAAATTATTTTGCTTTATATACTTTATATCTTAATATTTATGTGTTACAATAAACTATAGGAAAAATAAATAAGTAATATTCATTATATTTAATGAATATATTACTTTATACAATACTAACTTAATTTAAAATTAGGAGATAAAAGGAGTAAAAAGCGTGGATAATTTAACTACTTTTTTGCTAGGAGCTCTACAAATTACTTTATTAGATATAGTATTAAGTGGTGATAATATCGGAGTTATAGCACTAGCAACTAAGGATTTACCAAAGAAACATGCAAAATCTGCTTCTATGATTGGAGTATTTGCTGCGATTTTTCTAAGAATAATATTTGCTTGCCTCATCACTTACATAATGTTAATAGAATGGCTTCCTATAAAATTAATAGGTGGAATTTTACTTATAAAAATAACCTGGAATTTTATAAGTCCTAAATCGGAGAAGGAAAATTTAAAAATCAGTCCTTCAAATAAATATTTTCGTGCAATATCAAGTATAGTAATAGCTGATGCTACCATGAGTCTAGACAATGTACTTGCAATAGCTGCTGCTGCTCATGGACATGTACCCAGTATAATATTTGGATTAGTATTAAATATTCCTATAATATTTTTGGGGAGTCAGTTTGTAGCAAAGCTTATGAATAAGCACCCTATGGTAATATACTTAGGAGGAGCTGTACTGGCCCATACATCCTTAAATATGATGCTAGAAGACAAAATATTGGCAGGTTTCACATCACCTGTACTAACAAATATAGTATCCTTTGGCTTTGCAATTATAGTACTTGTATATGGATTATATAGAGTAAACAAACCTGTAAGTTATTCCTTTAAAAAATTTAAGGAAGATTATTTTAAAAGTAACAGTTAATATAATAAGCCAATATGTTGTATGTAAATTTCTTAGTACAACATCCCCTTATGAATCGTTATTCAGGTATATACCAACGCTAATACTCCCACTTTTGGACAAGTGGGAGTATTAGCGTTGGTAGTCATCAGCCAGATCTTTATTTTTTTCTAGTTAATCATACAAATCTTTATATACAATTTTAAATACTTCTAGAGAATCTTCTATTTTATCTCTTAGAAGATTTTTTCTATTTTTCAGTTCACATACTCCTAAATCCGTAAGAGTATATATTTTTTGCATTTTATTTTTAGAGTCATCCCATTTTCCAATTACCAATTTATCCTTTTCCAGTTTTCTTAAAATTGGGTAGATTCCCCCCGTACTTGGTATCCACCTTCCACCTGTTCTTTCTCCTATTTTATGCGATATATCATTTCCATTAGTAGGACTTATACTTAAAATATAAAGTGTATATATAGGAAGAAGTCCTTTTGTAAAGACCTGACCTACAGCTTCTTGTTCCTTTTTTACCTTTTTTAATTCTGCCAGCTTCTTTTTGTATTCTTTATAAAGAAATCTTTCTTCTTTCTTTGTATTTCCTTTAAAATCAAAGTCACTCATAAAATTTATTCTTCCTCAAATAATACTAAACCAACTAATCCAGGTCCGCTGTGAACTCCTCCTACAGGACTTAGTGCTCCCCCAAAAATTGCAGAAGTTACATTTTTATGATTCTTTATTGAATCAAATATTTTTTTTGAATCCTCTAGTGCATGACCATGTACAATACACAGTTTACACTTTTTTTTGTCAAGAATTCCATTTGCAATTTCAACTAACCTACTTAAGGATTTCTTTCTTCCCCTTACTTTATCATAAGTATAGTATTTTCCATCATTATTATCAATTGATACAATAGGTTTTATATTTAAAAGTTCCCCAATTGTACCTGCTACTTTACCTATTCTACCACCTTTTTTTAAATATTCTAAAGTTCCAACCACAAAAAATAGATCTATCTTACTCCTTACTATTGGTATTGTCCTAACTATCTCATCAAAACTTACACCTTTTTCTATGAGTTTTGCACAATTAGTTACTATAAAACCCTCTCCAAGAGAAATTGATTTAGAATCAAATATATATGTTTTAATTTTAGGATGATTTTCACTTACTAACTTTACTCCATTATAAAAGCCAGTTAATCCAGCTGAAAGAGTTACAACTATAGCATGTGTGTAATTTTCTTTTTCTAAATTTGTAAACAAATCTTCCATTTCACTCATAGATGGCATAGACGATGTAGGTATTTCTTTATCTAAGTTATCATATACATATTCTGGAGTTATAGTTACTTTATCTATAAATTCTTTGTCTTTATATATTATCCTATAATGAAGTACTTTTATATTATATCTTTCTATAGTACTGTTACTCAAATCACTAGTACTATCTGTTATGAGTGCAATCTTTTCCAAAACTTGTTCCTCCCTACTTAGGCATTTTCAAAAAAATATTTGTCGCATCCTTAACTTGTTATTTTCTTTCAAATGACTTATCAAAATTTGTCCGATAATTACCTGCTCTAATACTCCTACATACTATATAAAAGCGACTATCACCAAATCAAAGAATTTGGGATATCTGCTTTTCTTCAAGTGCGAGTAAAGAGCAGCTACATCCCTGGATAACGATTTCCCCTAAAGGATAACGCCTTCTAAGTGCTGAATCACTAAGAATCCTGTTAATAAGCATCAGATAGAGTTAAAACTTCATCTGATGCCAAGAACTCTGTTTATCACAATAATTATATCACTCACACAGTTATTATCAATAGTGATATATATCTCTATTGATAATAACTTGTCTTATTTGTTAACTATCAATTTTTCATTCTTAATTGTTAACTAAAAAATATAGCACCATTGCAGATTTACTACAATGATGCTATATTTAGCATAAATTTGATAAATATATTTATTCAATTCAGACATGCTAGTTGTCAAGAGCAGCTGCAACCATAGCCTTTACATTTTCAACTTTAGCATTTGGAGGTATGCTGCATCCTGATGACATAATAAGTCCTTGAGTCGCAAATTCTTTAATTAATCTTCTGGCATACTTATAAACTTCATCTGGAGTCCCCAAAGTTAAAAGTGAAGGTGCAACATCTCCCATAAAACACATATGCCCTCTTAGCACTTCTCCAGCTTTAAAAATATCCGTTGTGCTATCTGGTGAAAAAATGCATTTACCTTTAGGTAAGTCAAGGAAATAATTTATAAATCTATCCCAACTCATGTCCATATGAAGGTAAGCAATGGAACCTTCCTCTGCAATAATATCTACAATTCTTTTTGTGTACTTCCATGAAAATCTTTCAAATGCCTTTAAAGAAAGAAAATCACCTGCTTCCCTAGCCCCTCCTACAAATACTGCTAAAGGTTTTACTTCACGAATTCGCTTTCTTAACACCTTCTCATTTTCCTCTTCTATAACATCCATAGCTGCCTGAACCTTATCAGGAATCTTGTGTAAATCGATAAGAAATTTAGATATTCCTCGTCCGGGACACAAAGCACCAAATGGTGCACCAGACATTACACTGCCCTGGCATAAGGGAACAATCCCTGCATCAACAAAATTCTGCTCTATTTGTGGAGCAAATTTACTGAAATATTCTACTTCCTTAAGCCCTTCAGGTATATGCTTTTTGGCATATTCCATAAAAAAGTAATTCCATCCTTTATCAATTATAGTATCATAGTCATCTTCCGTCATATATGACTTTTCATCAATCTGCCAAATCATGTTATCAGGCAATTCTCTTCCTGGTACTTTGATTTTAGAAAGGAAAAATGCACCCATAGATGGCGGGTATGTCCCAGGTATCTCTATGCTGTCAATATCTCCAAGTTCCTGCATACCCTTTAATAGTTCCATATTTCCATACACTACATCATTGACAAGATCTGATAGCTTTCCTCCTCCGTTCTTAGTACAAAAAGCATCTGCATTAAGTACAATTGGTACCCTGTCAGTCTTTTTCATATTTATTACATCTTTAAGTCTATTAAGATGTTCATCATACAACTCTTTTCCAGTTTTCATATTAATCCCCCAATTTAATTGAAACTATTAACAATTTTTTATTTATTAAATAACAATAACTTTTATCCAAATAATTTTAAATTGAAACCTTTTGTTTTTTAGGAGTCTTAAAATTTACCACTAAATGAATAACCGCATAAATAATAAAACATACAAGTGAAAATTCAAATGGAAATCTCAATGATGTTATATTAAATATTTTTTCAATAAATGCAAATACAAATCCTGAAACAAAACCACCTATACTCATAAATGCCATAACAATAGACATTGCAACAGCAGTTCCAGATGCTGGAACTGCTCTTCCCACCTGCATCATGATAGCAGTACCAGAAAGACTAAATCCTATACCAACAATAGTTGCTCCAATTATAAAAAGGATTAAATTCGTTCCATATGCAAAGAATATAAATCCCACAGCAGTTAATACAACACCTATAGGAATAGTGAATCTAGATAACATTCTAAATGCTGCACCAAAGACTGCTCCTGCTATCATTCCTCCAACTGTAAACATGGTAAGTGCCACTCCTGCTCCAGCAGCATTTCCATAATGATTTGTAAGCACTAATGAAGACATTCCTGTAAGCATTGGATATACTAATAACATTAAAATGCCATATATACTTGACCATATATATACATATGCCGGCATTTTAACTTTTTCAGAATTGGATTTTGCAGTCAGCGGAAGTTTTGGGAAGAAAAGTATAACTATAATAAGTGACACTGCACCTAAAAGATAAGCAAGAAAAGTAAATCTCCAATTAACTGCACAAAATATTCCTCCAAGAAGTTGAAATACTATGCCGCCAACGTTTCCAACAACAACACCTGCACCCATAAGATTTTCCGCTTCTTTTGGTTCAAAAAGAGTTAATGTAAGAGCACCACCAAGAGGTGACATTATTCCAAGCCCCGCTCCCAAAATTCCTCTCATAACAAGAATTAAACTAAAGTTACTTATAAAATAAGGACCAACTCCACCTATTAAAAATAGAACTATTGCAATAATAGTAAGATTTTTATAAGTTATAACCGTGCCAGCTAGTTTCCCTGATATTAATGAAAATGGAATTAAAAGCAAAGTAGGTATAGTAGCAATAAGTACAACTACACTAAAAGGTAAATTAGGATAGGCTTGAGATATATTTGCCAGCGCAGGAGAAGTAGTTCCCGTTGCCATTATCAAAAATCCAAAAGAGAGTATTGCAAATATCCATAATGACTTCTTTCCACTTACATTTTCCATTATTTCACTCCTTTTATTTTAATAATCATTCAAATCGTTTACATCAAACCTGTTACTTATACCATTTTTTATTCGCAATATACACTTTATGATTCTAAAGCAGCTGCAACCATTGCTTTTACATTCTCTATTTTTGCATTTGCCGGTATGCAGCATCCTGCAGCCATAATAAACCCTTGTGATGCAAATTGGTCAATCAATTTCCTGCTGTACTCATATACTTCATCAGGTGTACCTAATGTTAAAAGTGAAGGTGAAACATCTCCCATAATGCACATATGTCCTTTAAGTACTTCTCCAGCTTTAAAAATATCTGTTGTACTGTCAGGATGGAAAATACATTTGCCTTTTGGAAGATCACATAAATAATCTAAAAAACGATCCCAACATAAATCCGAATGAAGATAAACATTTGCCCCTTCTTCAACCGCAACTTCCACACCTTTTTTTAAATATGGCCATGCAAATTTTTCAAAAGCTTTTTGTGATATAAAATCTCCTGCCATACGCGATCCACCTGAAAATACTGCTAAAGGTTTATCAGCACGTATTGCTTTTCTTAAATCCTCATAACCTTCTTCAGCCATAACGTCCATTACAGCTATAACTTTATCAGGTATTCTTATCAGGTCTTTCACAAAATTTTTTATTGAACGACCAGCAAACAGGGTTTCATAAGGAGCTCCTACCATAGCATTACCTATTATTGCTACAATACCTGCATCTTTATAACTCTGTGCTATTTTGGGCTGTACTTTTATTATATCCTCCATTATCTTTAAAGGATCTCCTAATCTATTTTTACAAAAATCTATATAAAACTTATTCCAGCCTTTATCAATTATAGTGTCATAATCATCTTCTGTCATAAATCCAACTTCATCAATTTGCCAAAGAGCATCGTCAGGTAATTCACGTCCAGGTAACTTAATATTCGAAAGGAAAAAGGCTCCTTTAGTTTGAGGAAAACATCCATATCCCAATGTACAATCAATATCACCAAAGGACTTCATACCTTGAAGTAATAGTTCGTTTCCATATTCTATATTTGTCACAAGATCTGCTAGCTTTCCTCCTGCTGTTCTAACACAAAAAGAATCTGCATTTAAATTAATAGGTGTCCTGTCTGCTTTCTTCAGTGCTATAACTTTTTTAAGTCTTTCTAAATGCTCATCATATAGTTCTAATCCATTTTTCATATAACTCCATACCCCCCATTATTATAGAATTACTTTATTTATATCTACAATTATACTTATCTAAATCTTACAAGTCATCCTACAAATGTTAAAAAGTAAGTTTACAAAACGTTACACTTTGTAATATACTTTATTATGAGGTGATTTCCTATGAATATAGATATTAAAGCTCTTTCATCTAAATTAGTACAGTATACTCACAAATTAATACTAAAAAATGAAAAATCCACAAAGATTAACTTAGTTAAGTTACTTCTAAGTGAAATGAAATCCTTTAATCCAAACACTTTATATGTTGGAGACGCCTCAGATTTAGCAAATCTTCACCCCATAAACTACCCAGTAAACCTTTTGTGTATAAATCATTATAAAGTTCCTGACCATTTTAAAAATTCAAATATTATTTTGATTGATACGGATAAAAATAAATATATTCTTTTCAATGAAATACAGGATATTATCTTCGACCTTAAAAATATAGATATATATATGGAAGAACTATTAGATGCACTCATACATGAAAAAGGTATTCAGCATATTATAGATATTGGATTTAAACTTGTCGGGAATCCTATTATATTTAATGATACTAGCAGCAAAATTATAGCCAATTCTATATGTAACAAGTCCATTGGTCATTACTGGGATGAACATATAAAGAGAGGTTACTTTTCCAATAACGCCATGAATTCTGCAAAATTTAATAGAATATGGGAAAAAGTTGATAGTCAAAACTGTCCTGTTATGGTAAAAGGTATAGATGATAATAATATGATTATTGAGAAAGTTACAATTGATAATGTTCTCATAGGATATATAGCAGTTACTGAGGCAGAAAGGCCTTTTAAAGATAGAGATATTGAATTGGTTTCATTATTATGTGACGTAATCGAGACTCAAATGAGAAATGACAAATTCTACAAATACACTAAAGGTACCACTTATGAAAGCTTTCTAAAAGATTTGTTAGATAACGCTGTTACAGATAAGGAACTAGTGATGAATAAAATACGGTCTTTGAATTTTGATATTAGCTCAGGAGTTTATATACTTATTTTTGATATGAACCAGTATTCTCAAAAAAAAATACCACTAACATACTTGAGATATAAAATTTCTGGTATTGTTCAAGAAAGTAAATCGCTTATATATAATAATCACATTGTCTTGCTTATTAACCATAATACAAAAATTAGCATTTTTGAAAATGAATTTGAAGCTTTAAAGAAATTTCTTAAAAAAAATAATCTATATGCGGGGCTTAGTAACTGCATAACAGATTTTACAAATTTACAATATTATTATAAACAATCATTAAAGGCAATTGAACTTGGGGTTAGCCTTAATATTGACAAGGTGTTTTATATATATGAAGATTATGTAGTATACGATTTACTAGATAGTCTTTCTACTTATGAAAATATAGAGAGATTTTGTCACCCTTCTCTACATTTGCTAATTCAATATGATCGCAAAAATAATACCTGTTTAACTAAAAGCCTCTATGTATATTTGATGAATAATAGAAATCAATCAATATCTGCAAACATCCTGCACATACATCGTGCATCAATGTTTTATCGTATTGATAAAATAAAACAGATTATGAAAATAGATCTTAACGATCCCAATATTATACATCATATATACTTATCCCTTCATATCCTTGAATTAATGCATAAAAATGAATTTATATTTGAAATAAATAAACAATAGAAATTTAACAGGTTCCCTATATTTTAAACAGAGAACCTACTGTCAATATTATTTGTATATATCATATCCAAACCATTTAGTTGATAGTTTAGACATAGTTCCATCCTTTTTAAGATCATCTAATGCCTTATTTAAAGCTTCTTCTAACTTTTTATCCTTCTTTTTTATACCTATTCCTATAGGTTCTTTTGTAAGTCTATCCTTCAAAATAACATAATTACTTTTATCTTTTGAAATATAATATTGTCCAACTTGAGCATCGCACACTACTGCATCAATTCTACCTATGTTAACTTCGTGGAAAGCTTCTGTTATCTTGTCATATTTTTTAATTTCTTTTATTCCACTTACTTTTGCAGCAGCCTGTTCCCCTGTAGCCCCAAGTTGTACACCTACTATCTTACCTTTCAAATCATTTTTAGTTTTTATAGAACTATTTCCAGCTTTAGTTATTATTATTTGTCCACCATCAATATAAGGTCCTACGAAATCTATTTTCTTTTTTCTCTCATCAGTTATACTCATAGAAGCTAATATAACATCAAATTTTCCTGACTGCAGTGCTAGAACTATACCATTAAAATCCGTGACTACTATATTTAGCTTTACCCCTAATTTTTGAGCAAGTGCATTGCCTAAATCTATATCAAATCCAGACAATTTGTTCTTGTTATCTCTAAATTCCATAGGTGGATAGGAATCATCTAATCCTATAGTTAATTTACCTGCATCCTTAACTCTATTAAGGGAATTGTCCTGTTCTCCTGCATTAGTACCACATCCTGTAAAAAGTGTAAACACCATAATTGCACTTAACATTATCATACCTATTTTTTTCATATTTTTTGCCCCCTCATTTTTTATAATTATACATTTAATATTATAATTATGCAATAGTAATATTAAAAAATTGGGAAATAAAAAATATGTATTTCACTTAATATATTTTCTTAGGAATAAATGCTATACTGTATTTCATAGGTATATTATTTTTTAGCAAAGGTTTCTTTTTAGTTATTTGATTTATCTCTTCTAAAGTTTTTGCAGTAAATACAATCTTTCCGCCCCTTTTACTATTGTAAATACCACCACATATTAAATATTTATTTGAATTTATATTGAAATTATTTACTTTAGTTTTCTTATATAATTCTTCAGATTTATCTCCCTTATAATTTATACTTACAAATATATTATAATTACTCATTTTACCTCCTAAGATTGATAATTATTAATTGATAAACAAAGTTCCAATCATTATGTTGTCCTAAAATCATTATACCGAACATATGTTTGTATGTCAAATATTATCTACTATAATTATATTTTATATTGGAGATTTAATGCCTAGAATGCAAATCTTACATTGATTAAAAAATTTATAAAAATATTCCTTTATGTGAGTTAACTTAAAGACTAGAATCGTTATATTAATATAAAATTAAAAATTATTATCAAAATTACTTGTTTTTATATCAAATACTACTTGAATTTTGGATAAAATACTTTTTATAATATATAATATAATGACAATAAATTTAAGGAGAGATTAGATGTCTTTTATAAAAGAATTTTTTTCAAAAGAATCCACAAAACGAGTACTTTTTTTCGCTTGTATAATACTAGTGATTTATTGGTCTAAATCTATAATGGATTTGTTCCTGCTAACCTTTTTATTTTCCTATATAATGAATAGTCTTCAGAATTTTCTGTTGAAATACATTAAAAACGTTACTGCGACAAAAGAAAAAATTACAACAATTATTTTATATTCGCTGTTGCTTTTACTTATTGTATTATTAGTTGTAAATTATATTCCTCAACTAATAAATCAAACAAAATATATGATAAATCATGCTTCCCAATTTCAAATACATCCTACTAGTACTAATTCCCATTTAGACATATTCCAAAAATATTTAGTAAGTATGCTAGGGCAAATAGACATAAAAAGTTACTTGAGATCTGGTTTCAATATATCACTTCAACTAGCAACAAATGTAGGAAAATGGAGTGTAAATATATTTATTTCTATAATGCTAAGTTTATTTTTCATACTTGGGAAACATAATATTATTGAATTCTTGAAAAAATTTAAAGACAGCAAAGTATCAGGGTTATATAATTACTTGTGCTTTTTCGGTAAAAACTTTTTAAATTCTTTTGGAAAAGTAATGCAAGCTCAGATTATTATAGCATTCTTTAATACCATTATATCTGTTATAATGCTTTCCATTATGAACTTTCCACAATTAGTTACTCTTGGATTTATGATATTCATACTCAGCTTAATTCCTGTAGCAGGAGTTATAATATCACTTATTCCTCTTTCTATGGTTGCCTTCAGTATAGGTGGATTTACAAAAGTTATATACGTACTAATTATGGTTGCTATAATTCATGTTATTGAAAGTTATGTTTTAAATCCGAAATTAATGTCTTCAAAAGTAAAACTTCCTATATTCTTTACATTTATAATACTTATAGTTTCAGAACATATAATGGGTGCCTGGGGATTTCTCATAGGTATTCCGCTCTTTATGTTTATACTTGATCTTTTAGATGTAAAAATTCACGACTAATAAAATAGTTTCAAGCAAAAAATAAACTTATACTTCAGATATTTTTATAAACACAAGCTCGTTAAATATTCTTGCTTATTATAAAAATATTCCTTCGTATAAGTTTATTTTTAGTTAAAAGCCATATCTAAAATTTGTAATTTGAAACTTATTAAATCAAATCCTAATCATCCATAACTATTAATTATTAACTATTAACTGTATCTATTTAAACTATAGTTATGCTATCTCCATCGGATATCCATCCTTCTTCAATAACTCTTGTAAATATACCTTCTCTTGGCATAATACAATCTCCTACCTGCTGTCGTATAGCACATCCTTTATGACATTCCTTACCTATCTGTGTTACTTCCATAAGTACTTCACCTATTTTAAGTCTAGTACCTACAGGAAGTTCATAAAGCACAATACCTTCTGTAGTAAGATTTTCTGCAAATTTACCACTAGATAAATTTGCAACCCCCTGTGCTATCATTTTATCTATACTTTCTTGCGCAAGTAAACTAACTTGCCTATGCCATTTTCCTGCATGAGCATCATTTTCAAGACCATTATCTTTTTTAAAGAACCCTCTACCTATAGGTTTTTTTATTTCACCTTTTTTTTCACTTATGTTTACTGAAATAACCTTGGCCATAGTTTTCCTCCTAACTATATAAAATCAATTAAAATTCTCTCTTAAATATACCTGATTTTCCCCCACTTTTTTCAAGAAGCATAATATCGGATATTACCATTCCCCTGTCAACAGCCTTGCACATATCGTATATAGTGAGAGCTGCTGTACTAACTGCCGTTAATGCCTCCATCTCCACTCCTGTCTTTCCCACAATTTTCGTCGAAGCTTCAATGTCAACTTTATTTTTTTCAAAGTCCAATACAAACTTTATGTCACATCCAGATATATTTAATGGGTGGCACATGGGAATTAAACTTGAAGTATTTTTTGCAGCCATTATTCCTGCTACCTGAGCTACAGAAAGCACATCTCCTTTTTTTGCCTTTCCCTGTGCAATTATATCTAAAGTTTCCCTTTTCATGTATATGGAAGCTGCAGCCACTGCTTTTCTTTCAGTATTACCTTTTTCACTTACATCTACCATTTTAGCTCTGCCTTGATCGTTTATATGCGTAAGTTCCATAAATCTGTCCTCCTTTGTTTAAGTTATCTAGCACATTCAGAATCCCAACCCATGAGTATGTCAATTCCATGCGGAAGTGCCGGCAATATAAATTGAAGGTTTTCTACAGCACCCTTTGGACTTCCTGGAAGATTTACAATTAAAGTTTTCTTCCTTATTCCGCTAACTGCCCTAGACAACATTGCCTTTGGAGTTACACTTAATGATTTCATTCTCATTGCCTCAGCAATTCCTGGCACATTTTTATCTATAACTTCTAAAGTTGCCTCTGGTGTTACATCTCTCACAGAAAATCCAGTTCCTCCATTAGTAAGAATTAAATTTAACTTCAAGTCGTCACAGATATAACACAATTGTTTTTTTATCTCTTCTATTTCATCTGGTATAACTTTATAATACTCAACTTTATATTGGGATTTATCTAACATATTTTCTATAGCAGGGCCCGTTTTATCTTCTCGCTTCCCCTGGGATCCCTTGTCACTCATCGTAATTATCGCTGTATTTATCATATGCTAACCTTTATTAAAAGGTTTTCAACTCCTTTCATTTAAAAACTGCACTAAGCAGTTTTTAATATATTTTACTTTTTAACTTCATCATATTCTACATCTATAACCTTTTTATTAGAGAAATTAAATGGGTCTTCTTTATCGTCAACCATATTATTCATATTTTCCATTTTAGATGAGGTATTTTTCTTACTTTTAAAATATTTTTTTATTTTTACAAATGCAAATAATACAGTCCCAGCTACCACAACAAAAGGCACTATTCTTACTAAAATAAAAGCTACCACTAATACCAACAATACTTTCCAAATCACCGGAAAACTTTTATTTACAAAATCCATATTATTTCCTCTCTTCCTCCATTTATTAGTATAACTCAATTATAGCATATAATTTAAAATAGTAAAAAATAATTTAAATAAATTATTTTTTACTATCTCTTTCGAATGTTTTTTATTTTATAAACTAATTCCTTCAAATCAACATATACCAAAACCACTAAACTTATAGGTATAATAAATATAAATATAGTAAAAATAAACTGTAATATACTTTTAATTATCATATATCATTTTTCACTTTAAATTATATATCTATAAATATTATGCTTAAAGTTCACTTCATATACTAAATAAATTTAATTAATTTGTTTTTTGCTGATCAAAAGTTTTTATTAAATTGTGATTCTGAAGTTCATCACAGTATTCTAATTCTTTAGTATACTCTTCTTTTTCCTTTTTAAGTGCATCCGTTTCTGAAATTTTATTTCCTGTTGCTAAATCATAATAAGTATTTGTCCAAGACACATATAAATTTTTTCCATCTATAAATGAACCATTTCTAAAAACAACTTTTCCACTGTCCCCATTTAACATATCCTTACCAAACATATAGTTTTTAGGCAAATTATATAAGTTTGCTAAAGTAGGATATAAATCCATCTGACAGGTGTACTTATGGTTAACTCCTGCATATTTATCTTCTGGAAAATGGATTAGTAAAGGTACTTTTTGGTATTTAAACCAAGTATAATCATCATTTTTGCTTTCATTCTCAAAACTAAAAAGCTGACTTTCATTATCCTTTGGTATAGCAAAGTGATCTCCATACAGTGCCACAATAGAATTTTTCATCATTCCTTCTTTTTCCATCTTATCTAAAAACTCTCCAAGCTGTGCATCTGTATAATGTATAGCTTGTAAGTAATTGCCAAGAAGAGTGCCTTTATATTGACCTACGTCAAAACTTCCATACTTATCCACGGCATCATAAGGATAGTGACTGGTTAGTGTTACTAAGAAAGAATAATACGGCTGTTTAAAAGTCTTCATCTTTTCAAGGGACTGATTTAAAAATGACTTATCACTAATTCCAAGTCCTATCTGTTCACTTGCATCAAAGCTGTGCTCTCCAAAAAAGTCATCAAAATCCTGAGCTTTATACATCACATTTCTATTCCAGAATCCTTCAGTATTACCATGAAGGGCTGCAGTATAATAATTTTTATCTTTTAGTTCACTTGCTATAGAGTCATATTTATTTCCACTATAAGTATAGTAAGCTGCTCCTGACTGTGCAGGATACAGTGAATTATTTGACATAAGCTCTGCATCAGAAGTGTTCCCCCCTGCAACTTGATAATAGTAATTATCAAAATACATACACTTATTTACCCATCTATTTAAATTTGGTGTTATTTCTTGTCCATTTATTTTTTGATTTATAACAAACCCCTGAAGCGCTTCTACCTGAATTACTATTAAATTTTTTCCTTCAGCCAGGCCTTTAAAATTAGTTTCTCCTGTGGTATTATTATTGTTTTGTAAAAAAGTTTTTACCTTATTTTCTTCATCTGTAGATAATTTTTTTGAATTTTTAAGACTAGTACTTATATAGTTATATGAATCTACGATATGGAAATTCACATCTCCTATCATTGTAGTTAAATATATTCTGTTACTCATGGCAGTTAAAAGCGTAGGTTGTTCTTTAGATACTCTATAAAATGTTTTTGCATTGATACCTACTCCTACTGCTAAAATTACTATAAAGATCACCAGTCTTCTTCTCATAGGCACTATACCGAACTCTATCTTTTTATATTTTCTCTTTAAAGGTACTAAAATAAGTATATCTACCAGATACCACAAATCTTTAACACTAGCTACACTAGTTACACTTGCAGACACCCCTTTTAACAGCTTAGCATTTTTTATAGCTGCTACCGTAGTAATGTCCTTAAAGTATCTATAGTACATCAAATCTGCTATAAGTATTAAACTTAGTATTATATCTACTGTATATAAAAAACTTATTCTGCTCTTCTTTTTAAGAATTAGTGAAAAACTTATCAATATCAATATAGAAGCAGCTATTGCAAGTCTTACAGACATTGGTACAAAGCTAGATGAGATATTTTTTTCATAAGATAATAACTTCCAAAAAATTATAATAAAAAATAAAATTATATCTGCATTATCAAATAGTAAACTAATTGCAAGATTAAATGGTCTGCTGTTTCTTATATCTGCTGCAAAGTCAAATAATTTACTATTTTTTATATCCGTAATCTTCATTTTTTCTCCTTTATATAATCGAATATTTTTTAATTTACAAAGAGAATTTTACAGTATATAAGTGACACTTGCATGGCAAGGATGTTAACAAATTATTAATAAATTGTTAACATCCTTAAACTTTACATATAACAAAATAAAATTTTACACCATTGTCTGTGTTTTCAACACCATATTTATATCCATGAAGTATCAATATATTCTTCACTATAGCAAGGCCTATCCCCGTACCGCCTAACTTTCTATTTCTTGATTTATCTAGTTTATAAAAGTTATCCCAAATTTTCCCTAGTTCTTCTTCTGGTATACCCTTTCCTGTATTTTCTACAGACACAATAGTTTTATCAGACTCTTCTTCAATAGCAAAAGTTATAATTCCTCCTTCATAAGTATTTTTTATAGCGTTAGTTGTAAAATTGGTTATTACTTGCTCCATTTTATCCCAATCTGCCCAAATTTTAGTTTTTGTTATAATGTTGCAATTTATGGTTATACCCTTATCCTTTATGACTTTATAAAACCTTCTTATTACACATTCTATAAGATCATCTATAAAAAACTCCTCTTTAGAAAGTTTCATGGTTCCAGATTCAAGATGGGATAAGTTTAACATATCTGATACTAAATTTGCCATCTTATTACTCTCATCTATTATGATATCAATGTATTGATCTCTTTCACTTTCTTGAAATATTCCATCTTTTAACCCTTCTGCATATCCTCCTATTAGATTTATTGGAGTTTTAAGTTCATGGGAAACCGCAGCTATAAATTCCTTTCTAGCCTTATCTATATTTCTTTCTTTTTCTATATCCTTTTCCAGTTTCTCATTAGCTGCATTAACTGAAGTTAGCGCTTTATCTAAATTGTATGATAAGAAGTTTAAAGTACTTGCCAAATTTCCTATTTCATCTTCATTCTTAATATTGCACTTTTCTGAAAAATCAAGTGCTGCCATTTTCTTCGCAGTATCATTTAACTTTACTAAAGGCTTTGAAACCATATTAGTATACATTAAACATAATATTAAAATTAAAACTATGGCACCTATATAAAAATAAAAGTAAAATTCCTTTATTACTGAAGATGCTTCATTTACGGGCTGTAGAGATGTAATTGAAAATATTATCTCCATATTCTTTTTATTAGGCACAACTGTTAATATATTTTTTGTACCATTAATTTTTTTTTGGGTAATTACAGTTACAGACCTGTTATCTCTTTTTACCTGCTCTAATAAATCAGAATTCATAGTCCAACTTACTATAATATCATTTATAGCTTTTATTCTAACTTTATCATAGCTTTGGTCTTCCGGTTTTGTTATAAATTTTATTTTTCCACTTCTATCCATTATAACTATTTTAGCATTATTATTCTGTTCAAATCTTCTAATTAAATTAGCTAACTTATCTTCATCATTTGTCTTATTGTAAAGCGTTCTAAACTTTTCAACCTGATTCAGCATGTTGCTTTCTTTTTTATTTATGTAAAACTTTCCAAAAAACAGCATTTGAAATGTTAATGTACTGCTTATAAAGATTATAAATACCAGAGCCGTTATTATAAACAATTTCCATGTTATATTTTTTCTTATTCTCGTAACAAGTTTGTTTTCACTTATAATATGACTTATTTTCATTGCTTTTTTACCTCAAATTTATAACCCACCCCTCTAACAGTGGCTATTAAATAGGATTTAACTCCTAATTTTTCTCTAAGCCTCTTCACATGAGTATCTACTGTTCTAAGATCTCCATAGTAGTCTATTCCCCAAATTGCATCTAAAATTTTTTCTCTACTTAAAACTATGTCCTTATTTTTTATTAAATAGCAAAGTAATTCGAATTCCTTTGGAGAAAGATATACGTCTTCATTATCTACTTTAACCTCATGACCTTCTCTATTTATGTAGAGTCCATCATAACTATTTTGCTTATTCTGATTTTCTTCCTCAGAATAAGTTCTTTTCAAAAGTGCTTTTATTTTGGCTACCAATACTTTTGGGCTTACTGGCTTAGTTACATAACTATCTGTGCCAAGTTGAAACCCTAAAAGCTGCTCTTCATCCTCAGCTCTAGCTGTAAGCATAATTATAGGCACATTAGAAATTTTTCTAAGTTCTTTACATGCTGTCCATCCATCCATTACAGGCATCATTATATCCAGCACTACTAAGTCTACATGATTTTCATTAAATTTTTCTAATGCTTCCTGACCATTTCCTGCTGGAATCATATTCAATCCTTCACTTTTTAAATAGGCTTCTATGAGAAACCTCATTCTCTCTTCATCATCTACCATTAAAATAGTCTTGTTCATTTAAATATCTCCTAAATATATTATTTTTATATTAAGTTAATTTCTTATATGCTAAAGTTGACTTATTAATATAGATTTCAAATACTATTAAGTTCTAAAACTTATATACATAATTATAATATAATTCTATATTATAATTTACACAACAATATATTTAAAGATATTTATAGGGTTTCTAAGCAATAACTTATCTTATTCATACAATTTTAAAAGTTAAAACTGTTGATATGACTAAGTTTTAATAAATGTATAAGTTAATTCTCGAGTTAGAAACCCTATATAAGTTTTCTAACTTAAAAATCAACTTATACGCAGGCATATTTTTACAATGATGAAGTTCTTTTAAATATTTTGCGTATAAGTCTAAGTAAAAATTCGTAAAAACTTAGAACTTTTGAATTGTCTGAGGTACGAGTTTTCAAAAGTTCTTAGCTTTTTTAGAATTTTTTACTTAGACTTATCAAAATATTTAATGAACTGAATGTTGTAAAAATATCCGAAGTATAAGTTGATTTTTCGTTTAGAAACTCTATAAGTCCAATTTATTTTCTATAAGATATGCTGTAGCATAGAATAATCCTATAAGTACTGCTACAGATACAAAAATTGATGCTATATTAATGTCAACCCCATTAGCTACTACGTTATTCGAATTAACAGAAGGTATATCTAAATTCAATACTTTTAGCTTAAATGTCTGAGGAAACGCCTCAGAAAAAATTTCATCTATTTTTCCCTGTGCTATACATAAAATTACAAATATGATAAAAGATCCAAGCTTACCAAATTTTCTATTCTTTATTGCCACTTTACTTAAAGTTATGGAAATATATACTGTGAGTAAAAAGGTAACGTATATAACTAAAATAGATAAAAAAATAAATAATGCAAATTTAGGATTTATATTTTTTATAAATTGTAAATAACTTATTTTTATATCAATTACCCCACCTTGAACAACTTTAAATATTTGAATCCACATAGCTGTAAAAATAAATATAACAAATTGTACTACGACCATTTGTATAAGAGCTGTGACAATTTTATTCATCAATATATTTTTTCCACTCTTAGGAAGGGTAAAAAGTAAAATGGAAGTATCCTCATGTATATCCCTGCTAAATAATTTTACATTCCATATGACAACTATAATTTCTGCTGCAAATCCTATGGCCATATTTAAAGCTAATATTGATCCTGAATTCCAAACATTTACTCTAGTAAATAATGCTACATTTAAAATTACTATAGCAGATATCATAATCAAAAAATCCTTAAAATATCCTTGAAGGTCATATTTTACTAACTTAAACATTATTTAAATACCTCCCTGTATATTTCATCTATTGACATTTTTCTCTCATTTCTAAGTTCTTCTGCATTCCCAAAGAGTACTATTTTTCCTTCAGATATAAAAGCCACATCATCAAACAATCTCTCAATATCGCTAACAAGATGTGTTGTTATAAGCACAGAACTGTTTTCTGTATAATTTTCAAGTATTGCATCTAGTATTTTTTCTCTAGTTGTAGGATCCACTCCCCCTAAAGGTTCATCTAGTATATAGAGTTTTGCCTTTCTTGAAAGTACTAAACTTAAATATAATTTTTCACTCATTCCCTTTGATAAAGTCTTAACTTTACTATCTGGATCCAAATTCATAAACTTTAACATGTCCTGTGCTTTATCTCCATCAAAATCTGCATACATGTCTTTAAAAAAATTAACTGCATCTTCTATTCTCATCCACTTAAAAAGATAATCCTTATCCGGCAAATAAGATACTTCAGCTTTTGTTTTTGTGCCAGGCTTATTTCCATTTATAAGTATTTCACCTGAACTCTGCCTTAGTATTCCTGCTGCAATCTTCAAAAAAGTAGTTTTACCACTTCCATTAGGACCTAATAATCCTGTTATTTTTCCTTTTTGGATTTCTAAATTCAGCCCATCTAAAGCTTGTTTTCTAAAATAAAGTTTTTTTAAATCTGTGCTTTTAAGCAGCGGTTCCATATCTATTTACCTCCCTGTACTTTTTCTTCTACAATCTTTATTATCTCATCTGAAGAAAATCCTAGTTCCTTCATTCCTATTATAAAACTATATATAATCTTCTGAGCCATTTCTTCTTTTAATTTTTCTACCATAGATATATCCTCCTTTATAAAAGTACCCGTTCCTCTTTGCTTATAAGCAATATCATTTCTCTCTAATTCTTGATAAGCCCTTTGAATAGTATTGGGATTTACTTTAAGTTTTGAGGACATTTCCCTTACAGAAAGCAGTTTATCTCCTGGCTTCAATTCTTCTTTTACTATTTTTCTCTTTACAATATCTATTATCTGCATATATATTGGTACATTGGAATCAAATTCAACATCCATTTTATCACCTCCACAAGTAGCTCATCTAGTGTACTGATATAATAATACACTAGTTTAGTAATAGAGTCAATATATTTATTTAAATAACTAAAATAATCCCTAAATTTTTTGCATTAATACAAATACTTTAGGGATGCTTTTTAATCTAATATTTAATTTTTTAAAAGGTAACCTTACATCACAGTATTATATAAAGAGAATATCATCATTAACCATATATGATATAGACCCTAATTTATGTTTAGGAAATACAATTGATTTTATTCTTATCCCATCTACGTCTACTACATCACCATCTTTAAGTTTTTTGTATTTTTCATTTTCATCACTTTTACAAGAAAACATGCCTTTTCCTGATTTTTTTAAAGAAGTTTCAGCAGAAAAATAGATATCAGCATTTTTAAACAATTTAATACATCCTGCATGATAAAAACTAGGGTAAGTTAAAAATACATGAGATACAGATTTAGGCTCAATATTTATTTTCTTTAATTCCCGATTTACAACGGAAGGTATAAATCCTGTATCAAAACATATAGTTGTTCTGAAATCAGAATATATAAAAAAATTAGAAATGAGTGATCTTACCACATATATATTACCAGTTATCTGTTGAGTTTTACTTAATTTAAACAACATACATCTTTCCCCACTTCCATGTATATCTTTCTTTTAAATAGTAAAATATATTCTTTTTATATCATTTCCCTATTTTATTAGTTTATACACTTCTATGATCTAGCATAAATTAAGATATTAGGTTAAAAATAAAATAAAGATATACAACACTTAAAATATTTTTAATTAGGAGGTATATAAATTGAAAAAGTTATTATATATAACTGCAAATACAAAACCAGAATCTTTGTCTGTCAGCAAAACTGTAGGTAGAAGTTTTGTAAAAGAATTCTTATCGAAAAATGCAGATTATATGGTAGAAGAACTGGATCTATACAATGAAAATATTCCTGAAATAAATCATAGAATATTTAAAGGCAGGGCCGAATTAGTTTCAGGAAATGATTACAATACCCTATCAGATGAAGATAAAAAAATAGTAGACAGAATAAATGAACTATGCAATCAATTTTTAAGTGCAGATACTTATGTTATTGCAGCTCCTATGTGGAGTGTAAGTTACCCAGCAAGGCTTAAATCCTATTTAGATTGTATTATAATAAATAACAGATTAATTAAAATTTCTGAAGAAGACATAAAAGGTCTTTTAGATGATAAAAAAAGAAACATGGTCTATATTCAATCTTCAGCAGCAGTATATCCTAAAATATTTAATTCCAAGTTTAATCATGCCATTGATTATTTTAGAGATGTATTTAAATTTTTAGGAGTGAATAAATTTGACTATATACTGGTAGAAGGCACTGAAGACTCTTCTGTAGGTAAAGCAAAAGCCATAGGAAATGTCCAAAACAATATAAAAAGTGTGGTAAATAAATTTACTGAAAATATTCCTCTAATGGATAGAATGTAAACAGATCTCTAAAGGGCTTATACACTAATTAATTAGTACATAAGTCCTTTAACACATATACATGTTTTTAAACAGTAGAAAATTGATAGTTAAGAAAAACATATTGACTATTTCCGTTTACAGATGTAATATTAAATTACAAATTACACGTGTAAACAGAAATGGAAGGAGCATATATCCATGAAGGAAACATCAAGCATTTCAGATGCAGAACTTACTATTATGAAAATAATATGGAAAAATCCCAATATAACTGCAAATAAAATTATAGAACAATTATCAGATAAAACTAAGTGGAAGCCTAATACTGTAAAAACATTAATAAATAGATTATTAAAAAAAAATGTAATTGGATTTAACAAGGAAGGAAAAGAATATTTCTATTATGCTGTAGTTCAGGAAGAAAGCTATATAAATGCAGAAAGCAATTCTTTTTTGAATAAAATATTTAATGGCTCCGTTATCTCAATGGTATTGAATTTTGTTGATAATAAAAAATTATCTAAAAATGAAATTAAAGAACTGAAAGATATTTTAAATAAAAACCGTGAGTAAGGGGTGCTTATATGTCAACTTTAATGAAAGCTATTTTTACAGCATCACTTAACGGAAGCATATTAGTTATACTAATACTTTTAATAAAGAACCTGTTAAAAGAAAGGTTAAAAACTGAATTTCACTATATACTATGGTTTCTTTTAATAATAAAACTTATTATTCCCTATGGACCTGAAAGTAACTTAAGCATATTTAATATATATAATTCTGTATCAGAAAAAAACTCAACTGTATCCAGTAAATATTATTTAAAAACAAGTAATACATCTAAAAATAAACTTAAAGATTCCAATGTTCCTGTTAATCTAAGCAAAAATAAAAATATAGAGAGTTCAAATAAAAGAATAAATTATAAAAGCATACTGTTTTTTATATGGCTAATAGGAATGGTATTTTTTATAGCTAATACATTATATGAAATTAGAAAAGTTGAACTTATAAAGAAAAATGCAATAAGTAATAAGTCTTCTAATTTTAATAATATATTGAACAACTGCCTAAATATAATGAACATAAATAAAAGTGTATCTTTAATCTACCCATATAAATCAATCGGTCCCTGTTTATGTGGATTAATTAAACCTACAATATTTATTCCACAAAATATTATAAAAAATATTTCAGAAGATGAATTTAAACATATTATAATACATGAACTCTGCCATTTAAAGAGAAAAGATTTACTTATTAACTGGATTATAATAATCTTAAATACTGTTTACTGGTTCAACCCAATAATACGATATGGTTTTTATAAAATGAAACAGGATTGTGAAACATCCTGTGATGCTTATGCCCTTAGGTATTTAGGCATAGATAGAAATATAAATTACGGAAACACAATTATAAAAATATTGCAATTAGAAAATACTACCCCTTCGTTAATTACTTCAGCTCCTATGGCTGTAAATAATTCAGAAATCAAAAGGAGAATTACTATGATATCAAAACATAAAAAGAATTCTTTAAAAAACATAATATGTGGAATTTTAGTTATTGCTGCTATTACCACAGTAGGATTAACAAGTGGTATTTCTAAGGCAAAACCAAATAGTGATAACTACAATTCTAAACCTTACTATGAAAGCATTATGGATTACTTAATAAATTCTGCCAAAGGTCACAGCTTTCTGTACAACATGAATTCTAGTGAAAATAATAATTTCACAAGCAATAACTCGATAGGTTTTAATGCTACAGATGAATTTCAATTTGAAGAACTGGATTTTAATGGCTATCAAAAATATTGGAGTTCTAATTTTGAAAATAATATATTTGCAGCTGATTTTGATTTCTTTAATGGGATAGAATCATATAAAATAACCTCTCATAAAACTAGCTATAGTATAAAAATAAATACAGATATAAAAAGTGGAAATGTATCCATAAAAATTTATAATGATAAAAAAGTATTATTTGAAAAGATAAACCCAGCAAACAAAACTATAACAATTTCAAAGGAAGATGCTAAAAATATTAAGCTTGACTGCATAGGAATAAAGGCTAAAGGTACTATTACACTTGAACTAAACTAACAGCATCAATGAATGGTATTACTTAGTTAGAGAAGCTGTTATATAATGAATATTTATTCACTATACAACAGCTTCTCTAATAATTCACATGAACTAGCCAAAACTTTATATTTTTATCACTCCACCCAAGATCCCAAGGTACCCTACTTCTATCTGTATTATGACAGCTTACAAGAGAATATCCTTTAGAATCCGCCCCTGTTACTACTGAAATATGAGTTATATCTCCTTTCTTTTCATAGGCTACAAAATCTCCAGGCAAAAGTTTATAAGAAGCTTTATATACTTTTTCATAACTTCCATGGGCTACTAGGGAGGCTCTTCCACTGTACATCATATAATCTTTAAATCCACCTGCATTTATCCAGGAAGCAGTAGCTCCAGTCTTATCATAATTCCAGCTAGAATTTTTTCTAAATTTGCCGCCTTCATGAAGTATTTGAGATGCAAAATTCGCACAATCTCCTCCCTGGGAATTATAATTTCTATACTTTCTATTATAGCTATATCCATACTCTTTTTCCGACGCTATACCACAGTACTTATCTGCATATTCCACTGCTCCTTTTCTTCTATCTCCTATATTTGAAAAATCTCTTTTGTTCTGAGACTGTATATACTGATTCATATTGTCAATTTTAAGGTTATTCAAATTTAGAGAGTCTGCAAAAGGATCCTTATACCATTCTTTAGTAATTATCCATCCTTCACTCCTCTTTGCAATATTAAGTATATGAGAAGTACCAATTCTAAATTTATTGATAGGTTTAGGATCATTTTTATATATATAGCTATATTCTGTGGAACATATTAGATTTACCGAATACTTATTATCTTTGCCTCTAATTCTCTTAATAACTATATCCGGTGAAATTTGAGTAAATTTCACATTTTGCTTTTCTTCCCAATTTTTAAGATATTTCATCTTTTTTTCTTCATGTTCATAAGCCCAAGTCCCATACCTGGTATTTTTATCATAATTACCTTCTATTAATTTTAAATCTCCATTCAATATAGCTTTATTTCTATTTTCAAATATATTTTGTATAGAATTTACAGCTTCTTCTTTTGAATTAGCTTCTTCACCTCTAGCTCTATAAAATGGGAATATTAAAAATATAAATAAAGTGATTATTACAACTTGGTAAAGCCTTTTTTTTAGAGAAATTTTCATAGCCATACTCCTCATATAATTAATTTGGTAATTACATAGAATTTATTATATACTTTGCATAGTTATTATTCCCAATTAAAATAATAATCACTCTGTGAATTTCACCCAAGGTTTCATATTTATTACTACTTTAATTTTTCATCTATCTTTTGAATATATCCCTTTACCAATTTATCGTTGTAGGGTGCTTGTGAATACCAAAACTTACTGTTACTATTTTTTTGTCCAAAATATATTGATTTTAAAATTATTTCTGGCCTGTATTCAAAATGCAGAATGTCAAAATGACTCCACTTTCCGCCCCATACAAAGCCATTTTTTTCAAATGCATCTACAATTTCTTTTGGGTATTCCTGTATTCTCTTATCGCCTTCTTCTTTAGTGACCCATTTCCAATAATCTCTTCTATCTCTAGCAAGATCAATAGCTATTCCAAAGGAATGGGGACTTAACAAACTAGTTCCTGAAATACATCTGTAATTAAATGTACCACTACTGGGAAACAAGGCCTTATAAACTTTTGGATTTTTCTGAGAAATAGGCATTAATTCTTTTACAGCGTTTTCAAGAGATTTAGAGGCATTATTATTTCCATTAAACTGAAATCTTCTATATCCCAAATTAGCCATTTTAAGATTAGATTCTATAGACTTTCTATCACAGCCATAAACCTCTTTTAAAAGGGGATATGCTCTAATTCTTCCAGGATCAAAATCCTTTTCCATTACTCCTTTTATAGTGCCTATGGGATAGGGCTGTTCCAACATATCCTGTAGATCCGTATCATACATTTTTTGCTGGAAACTTTTGCTGCTCTTATCATCATATAAAATTTTTTTACCGGACTTTGTAAGCACATATACTTTTCCATCATTACTTTTTTCCAAATCCGTAATATATTCCGGGTAGGCCATCATAAGACACAAAATATCCTGCTTCATTGTGGTATAATAATCATCTGTCAGTGCCTTTACAGGGCTTACACATACACAAATCAATAATAGTACTGCTATAATTATCTTTTTTTTCATAATATAGACTCCTTGTTAATAAGTAAGTGATTCACACCAAATCAAAGATTTGGGTTCTAATTTGCGTAACTCCTTCTCCTTATCAGTCGAATGAGTAAGTGATTCACACCAAATCAAAGATTTGGGTTCTCTACTTATATTATGTTGTTCATGTATTTACATTATACATTCATATAGAAGCTATAAAAAATTGGAATTTACGCAAAAAATAAGCTGACAATCTTCTAACGGTAAGAAGTTTGTCAACCTATTTTAACTGCAAATTCTATAATACTTATGCTCTTTCTTTTTCAAGCCAGCTAAGCACTTCTTTCTGGAGAGATATTCTTTTATCACAAAATCCATGATCTGTATTTAAAATTACACCTTTACAGCAAACATTTTGTTCTTTTAAAGCTCCTATAAGTGGTTTATAGTGTTTATCTATAGTTGCAATATCGTCTCTAATTCCTCCAATTATAAGTATAGAATGTCCTTTTAATTTTTCTACTATATTTATTAGATTCCAGTCTTTTCTATTTTCTATAACTTCTTGTACAACTTTTTCTGCATTTATACCCTTAAGAGGCAAGACCCAATCTTTCCAAGTTTTAATAGTTTCTTTTTTTAAATTACTATCTTTTAAGAGCATTTCTCCCATAAGTCCAAAATTAAATCCGGCTATACAGGCCGCATATTTGATTTCAGGATGTCTTGCTGCAGTCATAAGGGTAGTAAATCCTCCAAGACTGTGCCCCATCAAAATTATATTTTTTTCGTCAACTCTATACTCTTTTGCACAATACGGTGATCTTAAAAAATCAATGGCAGAATCCGCATCCTCAAGTACATTAGCTATAGAATAAGATCCTTCACTTCCCCAACTTCCTCTATAATGAAATACAAACACATTGTATCCTGCTCTCAATAAAACATGGGCAATATCAAAATTTTGCTCATATCCTGGAAATCCATGGAATAAGATTACAGTAGGATGTGGTCCCTTTCCCTGTGCAATATGTATTACACCCAGAAGCTTAGAACCTTTGCTGTTAAAAATAGACCCTTCTACTAATGTAGGGTACTCTTCATCAAATTCCTGCAAATCCTCTCTTATTGGATCTATACATACAGTTTTTAAACTCATAATAATCACTCCATCTTTTACAAATCTTTGTATAATAATTTTAATTTTAAAGTATAAAAATATTACTATATCTTAATTCATAACATTCATTATAACATATAATAGTATGATTTTACTGCGTTGACAGAACTGAACTGTCACTGTACTATACTTATTATAGAGTTTATAATCGAAAGTTAAATTTATACACATAAATATATTTTAAGGAGGATATTTTATGCAATACAGAAAATTTTGTAAAGATGGTTTTAAAGTATCTACTTTAGGTTTTGGATGCATGAGACTTCCAATAATAAATAATGATCCTTCAAAAATTAATGAAAAAGAAGCACTAAAAATCATAAGGCATGCCATTGATAATGGTGTAAACTATTTAGATACAGCATATCCTTACCACGGCGGAAATAGTGAAGTTTTAGTAGGCAAAGTACTTAAAGACGGTTACAGAGAAAAAGTTAGAATTGCAACAAAAATGCCTGTATGGCTAGTAGAAAAGTATGAAGATTTTGATAAATATTTGAATGAACAATTAGAAAGGCTTGATGTAGACTATATTGATTATTACCTGCTCCATGCTATGACCAAAGACAGAATGGATAAAATAGAAAACCTGGGCGTTTTTAAGTTTTTAAATAAAGCCCTAGAGGACGGTAAAATTAATCATGTAGGCTTTTCTTTCCATGACAATTTAATGGCTTTCAAACATATAATAAATCTATTTCCCTGGGAATTTTGCCAGATCCAATTTAATTATTTAGATGAGGATTACCAAGCAGGTATAGATGGACTGGAATATGCAGCCGATAAAGGTTTATCAGTAGTTGTGATGGAGCCTTTAAAAGGTGGACTTTTATCTGGTAATCTTCCAGAAGATATAAACAACATATTCAATAAATCAAAGGTAAAAAAAAGTCCGGTTGACTGGGCTTTAAGCTGGGTACTAAATCATCCTGAAGTATCAGTATTACTAAGTGGAATGAATTCTTTAGAACAAGTAAATGAAAATATATCTATAGCATCAAAAACTCTTCCTAATTCAATTTCTGAGGAAGACATGGATTTAATAGAGCAGGCAAAAGAAAAATTCAATGCCCTTATGAAAATAAAATGCACCCGCTGTGGATACTGTTCCCCTTGCAAGGTAGATTTAGATATTCCAAATATTTTTTCTATGTATAATAATTACTTTATGTATAAAAGTAAAGAATCTATATTTAATAAATATAATAATATGCCAAAAAAATCAAAGGCATCTTCCTGCATACACTGCGGAAAATGTGAGGATAATTGCCCGCAGCATCTTCCAATCAGGGTACTTCTAGGGCAAGTTAAATCAGCCTTTGAAGAAAAATAATGCTAACAAACATTACCCTATATAAATTCTAAACAAAGAATCAACTTATACTCCGTATATTTTTTACAACCTTCAGTTCATTAAATATTTTGATAAATCTAAGTAAAAAATTCTAAAAAAGCTAAGGACTTTTGAAAACTCGTACCTCAGACAATTCAAAAGCTCTAAGTTTTTACGAATTTTTTACTAAGGCTTATATGCAAAATATTTAGAAGAACTTCATTATTGTAAAAATATGCCTGCGTATAAGTTGATTCTTAAGTTAGAATATCCATATGTAGAATTTCTAATTGAGACTTAAACTTATACATGAAATATAATGACAAAATTGAAATCATACTTAAAAACTTTTATAAATAAGTCTTAGCTTGGTATTTTAGAAAACCTTAGGGACTTAGATATGTCTGAGATACGAGTTTATCTAAGTCCCTTTAGGTTTTCAAAATGCCAAGCTTTAGACTTATTAAAAGTTTTTATCCGATGACTACTCGCTCTAATACTCCCACTTGTGCAAGTGTGAGTAAAGAGCGACTACGTCCCTGGATAACGATTTCTAAGCATCAGGTGGAGTTTAAAACTCCATCTGATGCCAAGAACTCTGTTTATGATGATGAAATTTGTCATTATATAATATTGTATAAGTTAACTCTCTAACTGTAAGCCCCATATAATTATTAACTTCTAAGTGCTGATTCCTGCAAATATTCACCCATAGTTCTGTATTCTATATTTTCTTCATTTTTCTCTGTCAAAATAGCATTAATATAGGCATTTGCTGTATCCAAACATGTAAATACTATTTTATCATGAGCTAAAGCTGTATGTCTGAGTATAAAACCTTGCCTTGTAGTGTTATATCCTTGAGTAGCTGTATTTATGACTATATCTATTTTCTTATCTTTTATATATTCCACTGCAGTATCTAAATCAAGCTCACTGCATTTTACTCCATTTTCACTTAAGAACTTATAAGTTCCACTGGATGCACTTATACTAAATCCAAGTTCTCCATATTTTTTGATTACATTTAGTGAAGTCTTTTTATCTATATCATTTACAGAAACATAAAGATTTCCTTCTTGCAGTATCTTAACTCCTGAAGCTTTGAATGCTTTATATATAGCCTTGTCTTTATCAAAATCCACTCCTAAGACTTCTCCTGTAGATTTCATTTCAGGGCCTAGTGCCACATCTACTCCAGATAACTTTTTATTAGAAAATATAGGCATTTTGACTGCGTAAATATTGCTGTACTTATACATATCCTGTTTATAGTTAAAATCTTTTATTTTTTTACCTAGCATAACTTCTACAGCTATTTCTACCATTGGAATATTAGTAACTTTACTCAAAATAGGTACAGTTCTCGATGCTCTTGGATTTACTTCTATTACATACACTTTATCTCCGTCAAAAGCATATTGAACATTTAAAAGTCCTTTAACATTCAACTTTTTGGCAATCTTTACTGTATAATCTTCTATTTTTTTAAGTACATTCTCCGGTAAATCTGATGCTGGATATACTGCTATACTGTCCCCAGAATGTACCCCTGTTTTCTCTATATGCTCCATTATTCCCGGAATTATTAAATCTTCCCCATCTGATATGGCATCTACTTCTATTTCTTTTCCAACTATATATTTGTCTACAAGGACAGGATGTTCCTTAGATAAATTTACAGCGTCCTTTAAATACTTACACAGCTCTTCATAATTGTAGACAACCTTCATCGCTCTACCGCCTATTACATAAGATGGTCTAACGATAACAGGATACCCTATTTCAGCTACTAAGTTATCTGCTTCTTCAAGACTTGTTACAGATCCACCTACAGGTGAATTTATGTCAAGTTCTTTAAGAAGTACTCTAAATTTTTCCCTGTCTTCTGCCAAATCTATAGATTCAAAGGATGTGCCAAGTAAATTTACTCCCCTGTCATTTAACTTTTTAGATAAGTTAAGCGCAGTCTGTCCTCCAAATTGTACTATAACTCCATCCACCTTTTCCTCATTTATTACATTCATAACGTCATCTATATAAAGCGGCTCAAAGTACAGCTTATCTGAGATATCAAAATCGGTACTTACTGTCTCTGGATTATTATTTATTATAATGGCTTCATATCCTGCTTTTTTTATGGCCCAAACACCGTTAACACAGCAGTAATCGAACTCTATTCCCTGTCCTATTCTAATAGGTCCTGAACCTATTACAAGTATTTTCTTATTATTTGAAACAACATTGTCACTTTCTAAATCATAACAAGAATAATAGTAGGAAGTTTTTGCTTCAAATTCTCCGCTGCAGGTATCTACCATTTTATAAACGGATTTTATACCATTTACTTCTCTAAGTTTCTTTAAATCTTCTAATTTCATACCTATTAATTTGCAAATATATTCATCTGTAAATCCCATGATTTCAGCTTTTTGAATGGTTTCAACATTTGGCACATTGCTTGTCAATTCATTTTCCATATTCACTATATTTTCTATTCCACCTAAGAACCATTCATCTATTTTAGTTAGCTCATGGAGCTCACCTATAGTCATTCCTTTTCTAAGAGCTTCTGCTAGGGCAAAAAGTCTTTCATCATCCTGGTTGTTTATCTTTTCTATTACTTCATCTTTGCTCATATTTTCAAATTTATCTAATTTCAGTCCTATTATTTTTCCCTCTAAACTTATAACTGCTTTTAAAAGAGCACTTTCAAAACTCCTATCTATAGCCATAACTTCTCCCGTAGCTTTCATCTGAGTTTTTAAAGTCCTGTTTGCAGTTTTAAATTTATCAAAAGGCCACTTAGGCATTTTTACTACACAATAATCTAGAGCTGGTTCAAACAGTGCACTGGAATTTCCCGTAACATAATTTTTAAGTTCATCTAAAGTGTATCCAAGAGCAATTTTAGCTGCAATTTTAGCTATAGGATATCCTGCTGCTTTTGAAGCCAATGCACTGGATCTGCTTACTCTAGGATTTACTTCTATAACCATGTACCTATTACTATTAGGATCTAATGCAAATTGAATATTGCATCCACCTTCTATTTTTAGGGTCCTTATTATCTTTATGGCAGACCTTCTAAGCATCTGGTACTCTCTATCATTAAGTGTCTGAGATGGAGCTACTACTATGCTATCTCCTGTGTGTATTCCCACAGGGTCCAAATTTTCCATATTACAAACTACCATACAGTTGTCCTTTTTATCTCTCATTATTTCATATTCTAGTTCTTTCCATCCAGCTAGACTTTGTTCAAGAAGTATTTGATTTATAGGACTCTCTTCCAATCCATTTTCACATATTTCCATATATTCTTCATAAGTGCTTGCAATACCACCTCCAGTTCCTCCTAAGGTATATGCAGGTCTTATTATAATTGGAAGGCTGACTTTATCTAAAAACTCTTTACATTCTTCTAGATTTGTAGCAATTTCACTTACAGCTATAGGTTCATCTATTTCATTCATTAGATTTTTAAAGCTTTCCCTATCTTCCGCATTCTTTATGGATTCAGTTTTTATTCCAAGAAGTTCTACATTATACTTTTTAAATACCCCAATTTCATCAAGCTCCATGGCCAAATTCAAGGCAGTCTGTCCACCAAATCCAGCTAAAACCCCATCTGGTTTTTCCCTTCCTATTATTGCCTCCAGCGATTCAACAGTTAAAGGTTCTATATAAGTCTTATCTGCAATATTTTTATCAGTCATTATAGTAGCAGGATTACTATTTACCAGAACAGTTTGTATTCCCTCTTTTTTTATAGCCTCGCAGGCCTGTGTTCCCGAGTAATCAAATTCCGCAGCCTGACCTATTATTATAGGACCCGATCCTATTATCAAAACCTTTTTCAAGTTTTCTCTTAACGGCATTATATCACTTCTCCTTCTAGTTATTTCTTTGAAAATGCCTTATTTATACTAAAGTCATTAATCTCAAAAATTTATCAAATAAATAGCCCGTATCAGTAGGTCCCGGCGATCCTTCAGGGTGAAATTGTGCTGAGAATATAGGCAGCGTTTTATGTTTAATCCCCTCTACCGTATGGTCATTTAAATTAAAATGAGTTACTTCAATACTGTCTTTATTTAAACTTTCTCTTTTAACTGCATAGCCATGATTTTGAGACGTTATAAAAGCTTTATCTATATCCTTATCATATACACCATGGTTTCCACCTCTATGTCCAAACTTCATCTTATAGGTATCTCCTCCAAGTGCAAGTGATAATAACTGGTGTCCAAGGCATATTCCGAATGTAGGTAAATTACCTATTAATTTTTTTATAGTACCCATTATCTCTCCTAAGTCCTTAGGATCTCCAGGACCATTACTTAAAAGTATGCCTTTAGGATTTATACTCATTATACTTTCATAAGAAGCATTGTAAGGAAATATTGTTATATCACAGTCTCTATCCTTCAAATTTTCAATAATGTTCTTTTTGCTTCCAAAATCCAAAAGTGCAACTTTAGGCCCATTTCCTGAAATATGCTTTATGGAGTTTGTACTTACTTGAGATACTAAATTTTTATTTTCATAAGAATTTAGCATTCTTTTTATTTCACTTATAGATTCATTTTCACTGCATATTACACATTTCATAGTTCCACTTGATCTTATCTTTTTGGTTATACTTCGTGTATCTATACCACTTATACCTACGACTTTATTTTCCTTTAAAAAATTTTCAAAACTATTTTCACTCAAATAGTGCGATGTATTATTATACATATTTTTTATTACCATACCTTTAGCCTGTATATCACCAGATTGGCTAAAATTATAGTTAATCCCGTAGTTACCAATATAAGGATAACACATTGTTATTATCTGTCCTCTATAGGATGGATCTGTAAGTATTTCTTGATATCCTGTCATGGAAGTATTAAAAACCAACTCTCCTGCCGTTATTGCTTTATGTCCTATGGCTTTTCCCATAAATACAGTTCCATCCTCTAAATACAATATGGAATTCATTTTATTCCTTCTTTCTAAATATTACTTAAAGTTGCCACCATAACAGCCTTTATAGTATGAAGTCTGTTTTCAGCTTCATCAAACACTATGGAATGAGGTCCTTCAAATACTTCTTCAGTTACCTCTAATGCTTCATACCCAAACTTTTTATATATTTCTTCCCCTACTTTAGTTTCCGTATTGTGAAAAGCTGGGAGACAATGCATAAACTTAACATTTTGATTTTTACAAGCCTCTATAAGTTTGCTGTTTATTTGATATGGCATTAAAGTTTCTATTCTCTTTTTCCAAAGTTCTTTTTCTTCTCCCATGGAAAGCCATACATCAGTATAGAGGACATCTGCTCCTTCTACAGCTTTATACAAATCCTCAGTAATTGTAATAGTGCCTCCACTTTCCTCGGCTACTTTTTTACACTCTTTAACTAGCTCCTCTTCTGGGAAAAGCTCTTTAGGCGCTGCTATTTTAAAGTTCATTCCAACTTTTGAAGCACCTATCATAAGGGCATTTGCCATGTTATTTCTTCCATCTCCGATGTAAACAAAATTTACATCTTTTAACGATTTATCTATGTGTTCTTCTATAGTCAGAAAGTCCGCTAAAACCTGGGTTGGATGATCTTCATCTGAAAGTCCATTCCATACAGGTACTTTTGAGTATTCTGCCAGTACCTCCATATCTCTTTGAGAAAATCCCCTGTATTCTATACCATGAAACATTCTTCCCATTACCCTAGCCGTATCTTTCACAGATTCTTTTTTACCCATATGACTTCCCTGGGCACCTATATAGACTACATTTGCACCCTCATCATAAGCACTGACCTCAAAGGAACATCTTGTTCTCAGGGAATCTTTTTCAAATATAAGGGCAATATTTTTCCCTTGCAGTCTCTTTTTTTCCGTTCCACTATATTTTTCTTCCTTTAACTTCTTTGCAAGATCAATAAAATACTTTATCTCTTCCTTTGTAAAATCTTTTAATGTTAAAAAACTTTTACCCTTTAAATCTATCATTTTTCTTCCCCCTTAAAATCATTTTTTATAAATATAGGAAACAAATATTTCCTTAAACTTTACTTTAAACATTAGAAATATCTTTATATTAATTTATTGATATTTTATAATTATACATTTATATTAATAATAATTCAATATAAATTCAAAATTTTTTTATTTTGTATTGATTTGAAATACCTTAAAATACAAAGTTTAAAAAAATCTTCAATAGAAAATAACTATTGAAGATTTTTTAATCTAAAGTAATTTATACATTTTGTATACATACAATTTTTTATTTTTAATGCACTAATGAAGTTCTACTACCTTATTTACCAAAGTTCCTATTTTTTCAATACTACATTCAACTATATCACCTTGTTTTAACACTTTAATTGGTGTAAATCCCATACCAACTCCACTTGGTGTACCTGTTGATATAATATCACCAGCTTTTAATGTAATACCTTTAGACAAATCACTTATTATATAAGGTATATCAAAAATTAAATTCTTTGTATTAGATTTTTGCCTTACCTCTCCATTTACAGTGCAACTTATATCCAAATTAACGGGAAATGGTACTTCGGTTTTATGAACTATGTAAGGTCCCATAGGACAGAATGTATCCAAACTTTTTCCCTTAAACCACTGTATATGTTTTCCCTGAAGATCTCTTGCAGATACATCATTTATTATAGTATAGCCAAAAATATACTCTTCAGCATCCTCTTTTTTTATATTTTTTCCATCTTTACCTATTATAACTGCAAGTTCAACTTCATAATCTACCTGATTTGTAATTTCTCTAGAAAATTCAATATTATCGGCCGTTCCCACAGCTGGTGATGCTGCCTTTGTAAAATAAATTGGTACCTCTGGAATACCATTTCCAGCTATTCTAGTAATTTTTATTTCCCTAGCATGTTCTATATAATTTTTTCCAAGACAAAAAACATTTCTTTTTGGATATGGTATCGGAGCTTCAATTTTAATATTATTTATTGGTATAGTTTCTATACCTTCCTTATCTATGCACTTTTTAATTATATCCAATTTACAATCATCCAGGTAATCTATAAGCTCCAGCATAGTTCTAGGTGGATTTTTTTCTCCTATACTTTTAAATACATTATCAAAACCTATGACAGAATTGTTCTTTAAAATTCCTATGGATTCTTTTTCTTTATACAGATATGTTAAAAACTTCATATTAACATCTCCCACTTATATTAAATCAATCTTAGTTCAACTTATATTATGCCCTTCCGCTGCAGCACATCCAGTTATTTTCCTCACATACATGTATAGATACATCTTCATAACCTGCATCTACAAAGAGTTGCTTTAACTGTTCTGGGGTGTGCATAGTCATTTTATCCATATATTCATCATTTTTTTCTTTAAACTTATCACTTATGTACATCTCATTTATTACTGTAAAAGTTCCATTTGACTTTAAAACTCTTTTAACTTCTCTAAAGCTTTTTAATAAATCAGGCCAAAAATATATAGTCTCAACTGCAGTTACCACATTAAATTTAGCATCTTCAAAAGGAAGTTTTTCTACATTTGCATTATATACTTCCACTCTTTTTTCATCTATAAGCTCTTTATTAAATTCTTTGGACCAGTTAACACAATCCATAGAATAATCTACACCTATAACCTTTCCCTTTTTTGCTATGTTAGCTAATCTATTTATAGTTCTTCCGCCTCCACAACCAATATCCAAAATAATATCTTCTTGTTTAATAGAAATTTTATTGAGTCCCCAGGTGGTAACTTCAAAATGATCTTTGTTCATAGAACTAGCTATAAACTTACCCACTTCCCCTGTTGGTTTTCTACACTGGTTTAATCTTCTAGAAAGTTCACTCATAATATATTTGCTGCTTGAAACTTAATTTTCAAACAGCATTTCGCCTCCCTGCTATGCATTTTTATCTAACAAAATATAATCTTTTAATATAACCGCCTTTATCTTATCATAACTTATATCTTCAGAAAGTTTCTCTTTTATAGGTTTTAATTTTGATATTCCTATCTTTTTCGTAACTTTTAAAATTTGATTTTCTTCTTCATCTGTAAATATTCCACCAAAATTTATATTTAAATCTAGAATACCCTTTTCTTCTGCATACTTTGTTATATGTGAAAGTACCGTAGATACAGTAATTTGCCTGTCTTTTGCTATTTGTTCAAGGTCTTTGTGCTCTTTAATCATTTCTGCCGTTATTTCATGAGTTTTTAGTTCTAAATTTTTGCCTTCTTTCACATTTTTGTCGTTTTTGTCGTCTTTTAACTCATTTTTAAAAATCCACTGTGGTTTAATTTTACTTTCATCCAGGTAGTTTTTTATAGCTTCTAAAAATCTTTCACCATATTTTTTTAATTTCAATTGACCTACACCAGATACATCCAGCATCTGCTCAAAATTTATAGGACACCTGCTGCTAAGTTCCTTTAACGTAGTATCCGGGAATATCAAATAAGGAGGTATGGATTCCTCTCCTGCTATTTCCCTCCTTAAAACTCTCAAAATTTCAAATAGATCATTATTTAAAGTAATCTTTTTAGCCTTAACAATTTCCTTTAAGGTTACTTTTTCTTCTCCCTTTAGAACCTTTATGGATCTAGGATTCAATATCACAGTAGGATATTCTCCTTCTTTTAATGAAATGTACCCATGAGCTATAAGTGTATTTATGAAATTTGAAAGTTCTTCCTTTGAATAATTTTTCATTATTCCATGAGTGGACAACTTATTAAATCCGTACTGAATCACTTTTCTCTGTGAGGAACCTCTAAGTACATCCACTATCATATTTACTCCAAATTCTCTTTTCATTCTATATATACAGGAAAGTACTTTTTGGCAATCTATAGTTTTATCTACATATTCTCCTTCACTTACACAATTGCTGCAATTCCCACATTCTTCATAGTCCACTTGTTCTCCAAAATAATTTAATATATATTTTCGTAAGCATCCATTATAATGTACAAAATCTATCATTTGTTGAAGTTTTTTATATTCATTTAATCTTCTTTCAGGAGATTGAATACTTGTTTCAATAAGATACTTTTGGGTAATAACATCCTGAGGAGCAAACATTAAAATGCAATCGCTTTTCTCTCCATCACGACCAGCCCTGCCTATTTCTTGGTAATAGCTTTCTATGTTCTTAGGCATATTGTAATGAATAACATATCTTACATTTGACTTATCAATACCCATTCCAAATGCATTTGTCGCAACTATTACATTTACTCTGTCATATACGAAACCCTCTTGATTATTTTTTCTCTCTTTATCAGAAAGACCTGCATGATATCTAGTAACAGCTATATTATTTTCCTTAAGTCTTTCATATATGCTATCCACTTCTTTTCTAGTAGCTGCATATACTATACCAGATTGTTCTTCATTAGTTTTTATGTATTTTAGCATATACCCTAATCTATTTCCAATTTTCAAACATTCAATTTTCAAATTTTCTCTATCAAAACCAGATATGAAAACCTCAGGTTTATTTAGCTTTATTTGATTTACAATATCTTCTCTAACTTCTCTAGTAGCCGTAGCCGTAAAAGCTGTAACCACTGGTCTTTTAGCAAAGCTTTCTATAAACTTCCATATATATGTATAGCTAGTTCTAAAATCATGTCCCCACTGGGAAACACAATGTGCTTCATCTACTGCTATTTGAGATACTTCTATGCTTTTTATAATCTGGCAGAATTCAGAAGACTCCAACCTTTCCGGTGCTACATACAGCATTTTTATATTTCCTGCAGTTAAGCTTTCACATATATGCAAAATATCCTGGTGTGAAATAGAACTGTTTATATAAGCTGCTCCTATACCCAAATCCTTTATGTTATCTACTTGATCTTTCATAAGTGAAATAAGTGGAGATATTACAACTGTTACCCCCTTAAATAACACTGCTGGTATCTGATAACATATGGATTTACCTCCTCCAGTGGGCATTACAGCTAGAGTATCCTTCCCCTTTAGTATACTTTCAATTACCTTTCCTTGATCCTTCCTAAAGTCACTATACCCATAATATTTATGTAGAATTTCCAAAGCACTACTAAGCAATGATTTCACCCCTGTAACATAATCTATTTTTATTATAGCATAGAGATATTATAATATCCTGATTTGCACTTTTAAAAAATAAGCATCCTTTCTCACTACAACTGCACTGTACTTGTAATTAGTAACTATGTGTTCTATAGAATCATAGTATTTTTTATCTATAGAGTATACAGCCTGTTGATTTTTATCTATTAGACTGTAGGCACCATGTTCCTTCTTTATATATAAATTATCCCATTCTTCAATTTCTACTGCACTTTTAGGGATATCAAATAGTATACCCCTTGATTTCAATATTTGCAAAAGATAGGAATAAACTTCATCATAGGATTTTTCCTTTGCAATAAGTTTCTCCTTAATAGCTGAAAGTTTATCTAATTTTTCTTCTTCTTTCTTTAATTGAATCTCTAATTTTTCTTTTTTTGTTCCTAAATCTTGAACTCTATTTTGTTTATTTTCAGTATAGTTTTTTATAAATTTATGCAGCATATTCTCATTTTGATTCACAAATATTCCTCTTTTCACACTTGTTAATATATATAGCTATTGCACTGTAAATCATTATTTTATAAAATTATTATAGAGGTGTCTAAAATGGATAAAGTATATACCTTAATATTAAAGTATATAAAAAAAATTAAAAAGTCAATTATTTTTGGTATGCAAAATTTGAATTTGTTTTTTGATAAGAAAAAAACTATTGATACTGCATATAAACCTATATTAGATGAAAAATTGAAGGAAGTAAAAGATTTAGAAGATAAATTAAATGTCATGCAAAATAAAAATGCCTCTTTTGAAAAACAAATTAAACATTTAAGAGGCTCTATGATGAAAAAGGAAAAACTTATAAAAAATCTCCAGGACATTATATCCCAAAGGCAAAATTAATACTTGTATTCTATTATATCAAAATAAAGGAGAGACATACTTCCCTCCTTTATTTTAACAACCTTAGTATACCCTGCTATAAAGACTTATCCATTAACGAATAAATTTTGTTTAAAAGATCTTCCACGGAATGACGTCTGCTTCTTCCGCATACTTTGGCATTTTCACCACATAAAAGACATTTTCTCTCACTTACACCTAAGTCTGTCCTACTAATCTGCTCTCCAGTTTTAGTGAATACATCAAAATCAAATATTCTTCCAAGTTCATGGTTTTCTTCAATAGATACAGTGATTTTTTTTACACTAATTGCATCTGCATCTACATTTAAAAATGCCTCAGCACCGGCAGCAGAACTATTTAACATTTTGTGAAGTATATCTATGTTATTCTTTTTTAACTCTTCTTCCAGCAAGCAAATCCCCTTTTTATGAAGTTTAGCAAAGGATTTATTATTTTTTTCTGCTCCTGGTATATTTAATGTAAATGAAATTAGTGTGGTTTTAAATATATTCAATAATTGTTTTTGAATTTGTGCCCTTTTTTCTTTAGCTTCAAGTATTTGATCAAGGATATTGCTTGCATTTTTCATAATTATTACCTCACTATTTTACTTGCTTTATAACATCGATAATAGTACCATCTCTATATTCAACTACACCAACAATCTTATCACCATATTCAATTGCCTTAGGTTTTCCTGTAATTTCTTCTGCCTTTTCTCTTAACTCTTCTATAGTACATACTGGAAGCTTTGCTTTCTTAAATTTTTCAAGTAAATCTTTTCTAAGAGGATTTACTGCTATTCCCCTGTCTGTAACTACTACGTCTACTGTTTCTCCTGGAGTTATTACAGTATTTACTTTCTTCACAACAGTAGGTATTCTACCTCTAATAAGCGGACAAACTATCATAGAAAGTTTTGCTCCTGCTGCAGTATCACAGTGTCCGCCTGATGCTCCCCTAATTACTCCATCTGAACCTGTAATTACATTGACATTGAAGTCTGTATCTACTTCCAGTGCACTTAATATAACTATATCTAATTTATTAGATATGCATCCATTATTATGTGGGTTAGCATATAGGGATGAACTTATTTCATAGTGATCTGGATTTTCTCCTATGGATTTTGCTGCTATTAAGTCAAAGCTCTGTACATCGCAGATTTTTGAAATAAGGCCCTCTTTTTGCATTTCTACAAACTGGCCTGTAATTCCACCTAATGCAAAACTAGCTTTAATATCTTTTTCGATCATCTTTTCCCTTAAAAATCTTGCTACTGCAAGGGATGCTCCACCGGAACCACTCTGGATTGAAAATCCTGGTACAAAATATCCTGAAGCTTCAATTGCCTCTGCTGCATACTGTGCAATCAAAAGTTCTCTCGGGTTCTTTGTATATCTTGTTGCCCCGGATGCTATTCCCTTAGGATCACCAATTGCATCTACCTTAACTACATAGTCTACATTATTTTGTTCTATACTTGCAGGTACATTTGGATATGGTACCAAATTATCTGTAATAAGTACTACTTTATCTGCATACTCTGCATCTATTTTAGCATATCCTAGTGAACCACAAAAGGATTTTCCTGTATATCCATTGGCATTTCCATAGTCGTCACAGCTAGGCGCACCTAAAAATGCCACGTCTATTTTTAAATCTCCTGCTCCTATAGCTCTTGCTCTTCCACCATGGGAACGTATTATAATAGGTGTATCTAAAATCCCATTTGATATAGCTTCTGCAAGTGGTCCTCTAACACCACTAGTTATGATTTTAGTAACAACACCATTTTTTATGTGTTCAATTACTGGTTCATGGACACTGCTTAAAGAACTTGGTGCTAAAGTTAAGTTCTTTATTCCCATTTCAGCTATAACGTCCAGCACCATATTTAATATGTAATCTCCAGCTCTAAAGTGATGGTGGAATGATATTGTCATGCCATCCTTTAATCCTGTCTTTATTACAGCTTCTTTTATGCTCTCAAGCAATTTACTCTCTCCAGGTTTTATACTGGATATTTTCCTTGCAAATTTTTTCTTTGTTGGTTTAAAATCAAATGGTCCGCCGTAAGGTACCAGCTTTCCAATTCCTTCTATGTAATCTGGTATTTCTCTTCCTATTTTATTCTTAGTCAATGTCTTCTCCTCCTTCACTTACGCATATACCTGAAGCTTCTGCTAACATCAAAGCTCTCTGTGCACGTTCTATAATAGGCTTATCTACCATTTTTCCGTTTAGAGAAACTACTCCAGATCCTTTTTCTGCAGCATCTTTTGCAGCTCTTATAACACGAACAGATTTATCTATTTCTTTTTGTGAAGGTGTATATATCTTATGCACAGGAGCAATTTGCCTTGGGTTTATTACGGACTTTCCGTCAAATCCCAACTGTTTTATAAGCTTTACTTCATTTATGAATCCTTCTTCATTGTTTACATCAGAAAATACTGTGTCAAAGGCATATATTCCTGCTGCTCTGGCAGCCAATAATACATGGCTTCTTCCTGCAAGAAGCTCTATTCCATCTAAAGAACGGGTTGTCTTTAAATTAGTAACATAATCTTCTGCCCCTATTGCTATTCCCATAAGTCTTTTGCTTGCTGTAGCTATTTCATAAGCATTCATAACTCCTATAGCGCTTTCAACAGCCGCCATAATTTTTGTTTTTCCAACAGGTATTCCTGATTGTTTTTCAATTCTTTCTATTTCTTTTTCTACATCTATAACATCTTGTGCACATTCTGTCTTCGGAAGTCTTATAATATCAGGTTGTGCCCTTACTATTGCCTCTAAATCTTCCATTCCAAAAGGTGTATCAAGTCCATTTATTCTTACTACCGTTTCTGTACCTTCATAATCTATGGATTTTAGTGCATTGTATACTAAGAACCTAGCTGTATCCTTTTCATTTAGGGATACTGAATCTTCTAAATCAAACATTAGAGAATCTGCTCCATATATATGTGCATCCTTAACCATTCCTGGATTGTTTCCCGGTACATACATCATTGTTCTTCTTAACTTGTACATTACTTTTCCACCTCCCAGTTGAATTTTGTTTCTTCTGCTGCCCTCATAACTGCAGCTTGTACCCTTGCTTTTATAACACAATCTAAAGCTCCTTTGTCATTGGCACCCACAATTGCACTTTTTACATCTAGTTCCTCTAAAGTGTCCATTATAACTTTTTTTATCTTGTCTCCAAATTGTTTTTCAACGGAACTTTTTAATTTTATAGCCACCTCATTCTCCGAATTAGGCTGTACTGATATCGTAATATCACTGGACTCAAATGTTCCTGCTATAGCAGCTTTTTTTATTTCCATAAGTGAACCTCCTATATTAAATCTATTTATTTTGAATTTTATTAATTATCGGTATTGCCTCTTTTGAACACAAAAATCTGTAGGTAGTGTTCGGTACTAAATCTTTTACCTGTGAAAACTTCTCCTCTTTTATAAGATTTCTTACCTTTGATGCACTAATAACTTCTTCATTTGTACTAAACCTTGGAATTTCCACAATTTCCACACCACAATTAGGAAGCATTTCTTTCATCACATTATTGTAAGTTCTAGTAACATCACAAAAAGGCTCCTTTCCTACATATCTTCTAGTAATACCTAACGCAGGTACTATGTATTTAGTAAAGATTTCTATATCCAGCAACGATTGCAGCCTAGCTACCTCATTCTGCTTTTTTATAAAATAAGATGGAAAAGTTGCACTTGAGATTACATAATCTTCACCTTTATGAAATACTACATTGTTTAAATGCTGTACTCCCTTTCTCGCTAGTTCATACCTTATACCAGATGGAAAAACTGATTTGTTCTCCCATACTATAAACACATGAACTACATCGCTTTCTCTAGAAGCCTTTTCAATCAAGTACTTATGACCTAAGGTAAAAGGATTGCAGTTAATAACAAGAGCTGAAACTACCCTTCCATCTAACTTCTTCTTTTTTAACTTTTCTATAAACTTATATATACCTAAAGGATCATTTTCCAGCAAAATAACTTTGTCCATAACCTTGGCCACTTTATAAAATCCCATATCACTGAACATTTTATAGTTCTTAGGCTTTGTGTAAATAAAAAGGTGGCTGTTTCCACGTCTGTATTCTTCTGCTACCAGTTCAGATATTATTTTGTTCGAGATTCCCATGTTCCTACAGCTGTCATCTACAGCTATACATTTTAAAATTCTATCTTCAAAGGAACCAGTACCAATTATTTTATCTTCTTCATATATTGCTATTGTGTATTCTACATTTTTATCAAATCTTAGTCCCTGTTTTAAAAGGAATTGTTCTACTTCCTGCAGTCTTCTAAAATCTCTTTTATCTATTATTTCTTCTTGTAAACTAAGGTATTCCACTTCAGCCACCTCCCTCACTAAGCCAACAACAAATACATCCTTATGCTGTAAATTTATTATTTTTTTGTGCTACATCTATAACTGCTTTGGAAACTGCATCACAAACATTTCTATTAAATACACTTGGTATTATATATTCTTCATTCAATTCATCTTTCTTTACTAAATTTGCAAGTCCTTTAGCTGCTGCAATTTTCATTTCATCACATATTTCCTTAGCTCTTACACTTAAAGCTCCCTTAAAAATTCCCGGGAAAACTAAAACATTGTTTATTTGATTTGGAAAATCTGACCTTCCTGTTGCTATAACTTTAGCTCCTGCTTTTTTTGCTTCCTCAGGCATTATTTCAGGTATTGGGTTGGCTAATGCAAAAATTATACTATCTTTGTTCATACCTTCTACCATTTCACCAGTTACTACATTTCCAGCAGAAACACCTATAAAAACATCTGCATTCTTCATTGCATCTTTTAATGTTCCCTTCTCTAAGCCTCTATTTGTTACCTTTGCTATTTGTTTCTGAGGTTCGTTTAAGCAATTATCTCCTTCATAAACTATACCGTTTATGTCACAAAGTACTATGTTTTTTACTCCTGCTGAAATCAAAAGCTTAGCTGTTGCAATACCTGAAGCACCAGCGCCGTTTATAACAACTTTTATATCACTAATATCTTTATTTACTATTTTTAAAGCATTGTACAGGCCTGCTAATACTGCAATAGCAGTACCATGCTGGTCATCATGATATATTGGTATATCTAATTCTTCTTTTAACTTATCTTCAATATAGAAACATTCAGGTGCTTTTATATCTTCAAGATGTATTCCGCCAAATCCCGGTGCAATGTTTTTAATAGTATTTACTATATCATCAGGATCTGTAGAATCTACACATATTGGTATTGCATTTACATTTGCAAATCTTTTAAGTAACAATGCTTTTCCTTCAACTACAGGAAGACCTGCTGCTGGTCCTATATTTCCAAGTCCTAGTACTGCAGTTCCATTTGTAACTACAGCTACTGTCTTTCCCTTTATTGTATACTCATATGCCTTTTCTTCATCCTTGGCAATTTCCAAACACGGACCTGCTACACCTGGTGTATAAGCTACTGCCAAATCATCACCGTTTCTTAAAGGCATTGTTCCAACAACTTCTATAGTACCGTGTTTTTCTCTATGTAATTTTAAGGATTTTTCTTTTACATTCATACCCATACTTTTTTAGTTAGGCTCAAGAATAAACCTAACCATGCCTCCTTTTTATATTAAACTTATAATAAATGCTAAATTAAATTATTTATAACAATATCCCTTATGGTTTTTAATTTAATCTCTTGCTTAATTCACTAATATAATAGCAAACTTATTTAGTTTTGTCAAAACATTTGTAATAAAATTAAACATTTATTTAAATAAATTCTTGCATTTTTCTTTTTATAATCGTATTCAAGCTTTAAAATAGTCTTATATCCTTCTTTTTAGAAATATTTCTTTCAACAAATGTTAAATATATTAACATTTATAAATATGTATTTTAACATTAAACTCCAGTATAGAAGTAATAAAATTACTCCTATTTTTATAAAAAATTTATATAAAAATAAATAAGGTAGCTGCATAAAATATAAACTTATGCAGCTACCTTATCACTTACTTCTATAAACTTTTCATATATTCTTCTACTAAATATAAAAACACAGTTACTCCTAATAAATCTGCACTTCCTCCTGGGCTTACGTTTTTCTCTATGAATCCATTACAGAGATCATTTATTTTTTTTCTTCCTTCACTAGTCCTCATTCCTCCAGTTGAAAGTACTTTCCTAGCTTTTTCTTTAACTTCCTCTAAAATTTCAGGTGAATGCCTATATATTATAGTTGAATCATCACAAATTTGCATTATTCCAATAAGAGTATGTACCAATCTGTCATTAGTATTTAAATCCTCATTTTTCTTATAAAAGTCCAGGGAAAAGTCAAAAACTGTAGGTAATCCCCTCTCTACTTCTCCCCGTACACCTTCTGTCCTATATTTAATAAATAATCTTTCACCATGACTTAAATCTTTTTTATCTTTTAAAGTAAAAAGTTCCTTTGAAACTATGCCCGTTGTCATTTGCTTTATAATACTTCTAATTTCGCTAAATCTTTTTCCCTCATAAATGACCTTTCCTACAGCTGCGCAGGTAACACCCATCAAAAATAGCATTCCCTTATGGGTATTAACTCCCTTTGTCTTAATAAACATATCTTTTTCAGCTTTTATTCCTAAATGTCTAATACTATTAAATAGTTCTTTATAGGATTTATCTGAAAGTCCTTCTTGAACAAACATAATCATATATCTACTTAAAACAGAAGTACTGTCTATAAAAGTAAAAAGGTCCATATCCTTATGAGCACCACAGGATACGGGTGACACAAGACCAGGACTGGGATAACACGAAACCTCATAAATCATAGCTTGTACTGCGAAACCTCCAATTATCATAGAAATTTCGTTTATCTGAAACATCTTCTCATTTTTCATATTGTTTTCTCCACATATTATTTTTAGCCTATAGTTGTTTTTAGCCGTACAAAATACGGGATATATTTTATCATAGTTACAGGTAAAATGCTATAGGAGATAACTTATATAGAGTTTCTAGATTGAAAATTAACTTATACAATATCATATAATGACAAATCTCACCACAATAAAAACTTTTGGCAAGTCTAAATCTCGGTATTTTGATAATCTAAGGGGCTTATCTAAACTCGTACCTCAGACATATCTAAGCCCCTAAGATTTTCTAAAATACTTCGCTAAGACTTATGGAAAAGTTTTTAAATGTGCTTTCAATTTTGTCATTATATTTTATGTATAAGTTTAAATTTCAAGCAGAAACTCTCGTATAGATAGTTAACTCTACAATTAAACTTTACGATCTATATATAGGTATTCTAACTTAAGAATCAACTTATGTGAAGGCATATTTTTACAATAATGAAGTTCTTTTAAATATTTTATATATAAGTCTTAGGAAAATATTTAATGAACTGAAGGTTGTAAAAAATATTCGGAGTATACGTTGATTCTTTGTTTAGGAAATCTCCTTTTATTTATTGTTATCCAGAATATTTACATAAAGATCTTCTGGTTTTATATCTTTCTTTAGAAGTCCTTGTTTCTTTAACCAATCGATATTGTTCTGCCAAACACTTTTATCCTGACTTAAGAACGGTTCACCATTTGACTCCATCTTAGGAATAAGTATGTTCATACTTTTTTCCTCTACTGCTTGCACTAGTGGAAAACTATCCTTTTTTTGGTTGTCCATAAGTATCTTTAAAGCTGCCTTAGGATTTTTCTTAGTATATTCAAAACCCTTTTGAGATGCCTTCATAAACTTTTTAAGTACTTCAGGTTTTTCCTTAAGAGTTTTGTCACTAGTTACAAACACTTCTTCATAATAATTTGGCACTCCATACTTTGCAGGATCAAAATAATTTACAGGATGTCCTTCATTTTGAAGCACTGGAACCTCATGATTTATAAGTCCTCCTGTAGTTGCATCCACCTTTTTAGTTACCATAGAAGATAACAAATCAAAGCCTACATCAACCATTTTAACAGAGTTTGGATCTCCCCCTTCTTTTTTTACCATAGTTTTTACATATTGAACATTTAAAGAATTTCCTGAATAACCTACAGTCTTTCCTTGAAGATCTTTCGGTGAATTTATATTCTTTTCCTTTAAAGCTATTATTACATTAAGCGGTGTATGTACAATAGCTCCTATAGATTTCACAGGAACCCCCTGATTCGCTCTCGCAATTACAATATCCGGTTGATAGTATATTCCAATAGTAGCTTTTCCTGCTGCTGGAAGTGAAAGAGGATCTGTAGTATCTGATGGAAATTTAATATTTACGTTAAGTCCTTCTTCCTTATAGTACCCATTTTTAATAGCAGCATATATAAAACTATGTATTGCATTTGGATACCAATCAAGTACTAAATCCACATTTTCTAATTTACCATCCTTGCCTTTCGATGAATCACTACTGTTTCCACACCCTACTAACATAGCAGCTATCAATAAGAATGCCATTACAAGAGATAAATATTTATTTTTTTTCACACTTCATTCCTCCATTTTACTATTTTATTTTCTAAAACATTTAGTATTTCCACTAAAATTAGAGCAGCTAGTGATAATATGACAATAGGCGCAAACACTCCTGCACCATCCATTTGTGTCATCATTCTCTTACTAAAATATCCAAGGCCTGCTTCTGCTCCAAGCCACTCACTTACAGCTGCACCCACTACACTTAAAGGTACTGCCATTTTAAGTGCAGAAAAGAAGTAAGGAAGTGAAGCTGGAAACTTTAACTTCATAAATATATCTTTTTTGCTAGCACCATAGGTAATTAAAAGTTCTTCCATATCTTTTCTTGTAGAACGAAGTCCATCATATACATTTATAGTTATAGGAAAAAATGTTATAAGTACCGTTACAAGTACCTTACTCCATATACCATATCCAAACCAAAGTATGAATATAGGTGCAAGTGCAGTAATTGGAACTGTTTGGGTTACAATTACAATTGGATAAAGAGCTCTTTGTATTCTTTCACTTATATTCATAGCCACAGCAAGCACTACCCCAAGCACTATAGATATTAAAAGTCCCTCAATAGTAATCAAAAGAGTAGCAGGAAGATGTACTAAAAATAAAATATCTTTAAGTTCCCATATTTTTTCTAAAATGGCAATAGGAGAAGGCAGTATATACATTGCATCTATATACATTGCTAAAGCTTGCCATATTGCAAAAAACAATATTGCAACTATTATGGAAGATCTATACCTTTTCACAGCTTAACCCCCTTTTTTAGCTCATTTATAAGTTCCTCTTTTATCTTCAATATAGGAGGCATGTCTATCATACTTCTAGTCCTTGGATAGTTGAGAGGCACTTTTATTTCTTTAAATTTTCTTATTGGAGTTTCAGATGTAACAAATATCTTAGTTGATAAAAAAAGAGCTTCTTCTACATCATGAGTTATAAATAATATAGTTTTATCTAAGGCTAACCATTTATCAATGAGCCATTCCTGCATAGAAACTCTTGTTATAGCATCCAATGCACTAAAAGGTTCATCCAAAAGCAGCACTTCTGCTCCCGTAAGGAGAGTTCTTGCAAAAGATGCCCTCTGCCGCATACCTCCTGATAAATCCTTCGGGTATTTATTTTTATATTTTTCAAGTCCAAAATCCTTTAACATTTTTTCTGCTTGAACCTGTGCCTCTTTCAAATTTTTACCTTTAACTTCAAGAGGAAGATATACATTTTGAAGTATAGTTCGCCAGGGTATAAGAAGATCATTTTGCGGCATGTATCCTATATAACCTTTTAAATCATTTATATTTTTACCTTTTAAAATTATATCTCCTTCAAAAGCCTTTTCCAGCTTACAAATAAGTCTAAGTACAGTACTTTTCCCACATCCGCTAGGACCTACTATACTTATAAATTCCCCTTTGTCCACATTAAAATTGAGATTTTTTATAATGAAATCAGGATCTTCCTCATATTTGAAGCTTACATTTTTAAATTCCAGCATGATTTCACATCCCCTTGTTATAAGCCATGTCCCAGAACATACATTCATACTTGCTTGTATTTATAAATATTTCCTTTAACCTGTTAAATTTCTTTTCCGATATATTTTCCGTCAAATAATCTAACAAATCTATCACCCACTTAGTCTCCTTTTCATAATCACTAGATATATATCCTTTTATCCACTGTCCGTAAAACTCGTTGTCCAGTGACCCCTCTATTTTACTCAACTTTTTACCAATTAAATAATAACTCCACATACAAGCTAAAAGAGAAGTAGTTAAATCCATTAAATCTCCCATTTGAGATACAGACAGCATATAACTTGTATACGAAATATTTTCAATAGAGGCTTTAACATTTTCTATTTCCTCTTTTCTAATACCAATTTTTTTCATATAATGCCTATGAATATTCATTTCTCCATTTAATATATTGTCCACCATCTTTGAGAACCCCTGCATTATACTTTCTTCACTGGCTTTTACCACCCCTAATGCATACACTTTTGCATAATCAAAAAGATATATGTAATCCTGAATCATATAAAATTTGAATCTATCTATTTCTAAGTTTCCCTCTCCTATTCCCTTTACAAATGGATGTTCATAGTAAGAATTCCATATGTCTTTTACGCTTTCGTATAATTTCATAGATGTTTTCATAATAAGTTTCTCCTTTTTCATCCGACATACACATTATTAATTAAAATAAAAGGTACAAACCTCTTAGGAAGTTTGTACCTTTATTTATCAATTACATAAAAACCTCTTCCTACGCTGGCATTAACCAGATCAGGTATAGGGTCTAAGAATTATATTCTTACTCTCAGCCGGTAACACCAGCCCCCCTGGGATATTAAATCTATTTAATTTTTACATTATCCATCCAATTTTTATATTACTACAATAACAAAAATTGGTCAACATGCTAAAGAGAAAGCGACTATCATCAAATCAAAGATTTGGAATATCTGCTTGCACACAGCGAAAGCGACTATCACCAAATCAAAGATTTGGGATATCTGCTTTTCCCACTAAGTAAGATTCATTGATACATATCTTTAAAAACAAAAATCCACTTCTGAACGTAAAATAATTAATTTTAACATTCAAGAGTGAATATATAAAATATTAAATATTTTCAAAGTAATACCTAATTATATATGTCATTTATTTAGCATCCATATTGCATAATTTAATATACCTGCAAATGACACCCAAAGTATGTATGGTATCATTAAATAAGCTGCTGTTTTATCAATTTTACTGAACTCAAAAGTCGTCATTAAAATAAATACTAACAAAATCATCAATTCTAGAAAAGCTAAACCATATAACTGAAATCTAAAAAATATAATTGTCCACATAAAATTTAATGCCAATTGAATAACATACAGCACCAGTGCTCTCTTAACATCTTCTCCTTGCTTTCCTCTAATCCATATTCTATATGCAGCTGTACCCATAAGAAAAAATAAAATAATCCACACTATAGGGAATATCCAACCAGGTGGTGAAAACACAGGTTTAACAAGCTGACTGTACATTTCTTGATTAGACATTCCTAAAAAAGCACTAATAGCTCCGACTCCTTCTGCAATTATAATACTTATAATAAGTTTTCCAATATGTTTTTCTCCATTTACCTTAAATATATTACAAAACATAAATTCACCTCCTACTGCTATTATATTTTAAAGAAAAGACTTTTATTCTGAAAAATATAATAGCTATTAAGTGAAAGAATCCTATGTGAAAATGATACTTGTAATCAATTTCAAGTTATTATATAATTAATTAAAAAGCAGAATAGGTGAGGTAAAATGACAGAAGAACAATTAAAATATTTTATAACTGTAGTAGATACTGGCAGTTATATGGAAACTGCCTTAGAGCTAAATATTACTCAATCTTCTGTTAGTAAACAAATACAAGCATTAGAACATGAATTAGGTGTTCAACTCTTTAATCGTAAACATAGACGTGTAAAATTAACAATTGAAGGAAAACGATTATTACCTCAAGCTAGGCATACATTAGACGAGATTTATCGTTTAGAATATATGTCCAAAAAACTACAGCCTGGATATAAAGATAAAATAACAGTACTTTCTTTACCTATTATTGGTAACTTTGATTTGTATATTCCAATGAGTCGCTTTGAATTAGAGAATCCTTCTTTTCTAATCAATTTAGTAGAACTAGAAGAACCACGACTATTTCATAGATTGCAAAATAATAGTTTTGATATAGCACTAACTTATTGGTATGGAGAAAATCTAGCTAATAGTAAAACTCTTTTTATTCCTGCTGCTGAAGATGAAATTGTTTTAGCTGTTCACAAAGATACTCCTTTAGCAAAATTGCATTTTATTTTTCCAGAACAATTAAAAAATTCTTCTCTTATGTTAATGGAACCCTATACATGTATATCTAACTTATGTATGGCTTTCTTTGATGAACATGATATTGCTCCAGATATTATATTTAGAGGAAGACCTGAAACTATTTTGAGTGGTGTAGAAGCTAACTATGGTGCTGCTTTAATAACACGTAAGCTAGCAAGTAATTCATCATTTAATAATGTTGTTTTAATACCATTTTCACCTAGTATTTCAATTACACTAGGTGCATTTATTAATAAACATAGTCAAAAGAATCCTAAGATTAACGAACTAGTCAATATGTTAATAGCTAAAATGGCAAATGACAAAAATAAATCTTAGAAGTTCTCTATAACATAAAATTCTATTTTCCTACTTGATACATATTATTAATCATATCTAAATTTCTAAATTGGAGTTTACACAAATAATCCATACATAATCTAAAATTTAATTGTACTCTATATAAGCATTCTATAACAGCAAGTTTATAGATCAAAAAAGATCAAAAAAGATCAAATGAACTTGCTGCTACTTTATTCAAGTCCAATATGAATTCCACTCAATGGTCCTCTTTATTTTATTTCATCACAAATCATTTTACATGAATTACCTGTATAATACAGCTAAGAAAAATATGAGCTATAAATTAATATTTATCTGATGGCTACCTACTGTAATACTCCCACACACTCTGTGAAAGCGATTATCACCAAATTAAAGATTTGGGATATCTGCTTGCACACAGCGAAAGCGACTATCACCAAATCAAAGATTTGGGATATCTGCTTTTCCCACTAAGTAAGATTCATTGATAAACAATTCGAAAACGAAATAAAGCCAATTATTCATTTTTGGAATAAGCAATCAGCTTTTTTTGAATTGGAAAGCCAACATATAAGGTGGTATCTTAAAATTAGATAATTAATTTATTCACAAAATATGCACACAATTATCTAAGCCTATTAGTAGTAAAGGAGGTAAATAAATGGAAAATCAAAAAACGAATAGAAGCGATTTTCTTAATGCAACAAACATAACAGGAATTACATCAGCTATTAACGGCTCAAGTGGATTAGTAAAAAGTGAGTCAGTCCAGGATGATGCATCATCCGCTACTAAGATCGTCAGAACATGTTGTAGAGCATGTATTTCCAATTGTGGTGTTATTGCACATATTAAGAATGGACGAGTAATTAAGCTTGAAGGCGATCCTGAGAACCCAATGAACAAAGGATCAATGTGCGCCAAAGGACTCTCCGGTATACAAGCTCTTTATAATCCAAATCGTAATAAGTATCCAATGCTGAGAGTTGGCAAACGAGGTGAAAATAAATGGAAGCGTATTTCTTGGGATGAAGCTATTGACATTCTTGCCAATAAGCTTATGGAAACCCGTGAAAAGTATGGGGCAGAAGCTGTAATATGCTCTACCGGAGGAGGTGGAAACCCTGAGTTTTGGAGTATCTCTAGATTTTGTAATGTATTTGGTACTCCTAACTGGTTTGAGCCTGGTTGTGCTCAATGTTATCTACCACGTACGTTAGCCAATGGCCTGATGTACGGCGGTTCGGACTACAGTATCGCCGATTCAAACTGTCTAGAAATTTACGATTCCTATGAAACACCAATCAAATGTCTAGTCATGTGGGGATCCGCTCCTTCATACTCCAGTCCTGCAATGGGCGGAGGCGCCGTTGCAGACCTTCGTGCCAATGGAGTAAAAACCGTTGTAATCGACCCTCGTATGACTCCAGATGCAGCCAAAGCTGATGTTTGGTTACCTATAAGGCCTGGAAGCGACGTGGCGCTCATGCTGGCTTGGACACGCTACATCATTGATAAAAAACTTTACGATGAAGATTTCGTCATGAAGTGGACAAATCTTCCCTATCTTGTAAACGTCAAAACCAAGATGTTATTACGTGCTAATAAAAGTAATAACCCCAAAATTCCGGATACCTTTATGGTGTGGGATACAAAAACTAACTCAGCTAAGCCGCTTGCCTATCCTTGGAATGATAACCTAACCCCTGCACTTGAAGGAACTTTCATGGTGAACGGAATTGAATGTAAAACTGGTTTTCAGCTTTTAAAGGAAAGGGTTGAACCTTATAATCTTGAAAAGGCAGCAAAAACCTGTTGGCTTGATGTAAACAAGATTGAAGAAGCTATTAATTTATACACACAAAATTCCCCTTCAGGTCTTAACCTAGGCGTTGCCACCGACCAAAGCCCTAATTCAGTACAAGCAGCCATGGCAGCAGTTAACCTAAATGCACTAATGGGTAATATTGAAAAACCGGGAACGCTTATGCAGCGTTTTGAAACAAGTGGTGCTACACCTGTTTTAACGTATATAGTCCCACCTGCCCAGAAAATGCTTCCTGAAGAACAACTAAAAAAGCGTCTGGGTGGTACCGAATACAAAGGGCTTCTTCAATGGTGGGCAGCTCAACCTTCCAGTGTTAGGGATGCAATTATTACCGGAAAACCTTATAAACCAAGAGTATGGATTGAACGATCTGGTAATAAGTTAGGTGCTGTTGCCGAGAGTGCATCATGGGTTCCTGCTCTTAAAGAAATGGATTTTATTGTACATATGTACATGTATCCTACTTCATTCTCTAACTATGCAGACCTACTCCTGCCCGCATCAGAATGGCTAGAAACAGATATGCCTGTAGAATCCTGTAATAAAATCTTTGTTAGACAAGCTGTTACCCACCTATGGGAAACCATGGATGAAACGTTGTTTTGGTCAAAGCTGGCAAAACGCTGTGCAGAACTCGGACACGAAAACTGTAAGAAATCATTTGATGAAGAATATATGGGCGCTGATCTTCCTTACTGGAATAGCATGGAAGAACTTCTTAATCGTTGTACAAGTGTTTTTGATATGACATGGGATGAATTCAAGAAAAAAGCTCCTTTTGAATTCTTGCCTAAAAATGAATGGAAACAGTACTATGTTTACAAGCAGATCGATCCAAAGACAGGTACGGCAAGAGGATTTGATACACCTTCTAAGAAAATTGAAATTTACTTGGAAAGCCTGATTACTTTAGGAAGAACAGGAATGCCTTATTCCACATATAAATTACCTCCTGCTTCAAAGGACTATGATCCACTGCCATACTACTTAGAGCCTTCTGAAAGTCCTCTTGAAGGCAGTGAACTGGCTAAAGAGTATCCTTTAGTTATGACCAATGGGCGAATTCCTTTTTATCATCATAATACATTAAGAAATGTCCCATGGCTAAGAGAGATGTACCCTGTGCCTGAAATATGGATTCACCCTACAGCTGCAAAAACTTATGGTATTTCCCATGGAGACTGGGTATGGGTAGAATCTCTAAGGGGCAAGATTAAAGCAAAAGCTAATGTAACAAAAGGCATAAATTCCGGAACCGTATACATGGAACGTTTTACCTTCCCTGAAAATTATCATACTGAGACCGAAGGATGGCGTGAAATGAATGTCAATGTACTTTCAAAATCAACTGCTCCATTTAATGATGTTGTTGGAACGTACACTTTAAGAGGCTATCTTGTAAAAATTTCAAGAGCCGATGATGGTCCGCCAAAAGGTGTCTGGACAAAACCTGAGCACTTTAAGGCATGGCTTCCTCAGCCATCTGATCCTACGGAGGTGGTTAAGTAATGAAACAGAATATTTTGGTAATTGATGTAGATAGATGTATTGGCTGCTATGGCTGCAAGGTAGCGTGTAAAATGGAGAATGGGGTTGCTCTCGGCTCCTCAAGGAACAAATTATTGACCATAGGCCCCATAGGAACATATCCAGATATACAAATGTATTTTTTACCAGTGATGTGTCAGCAATGTGAGGATCCTGCTTGCGTCAAAGTCTGTCCTACAGGGGCATGCTATAAACGTAGTGAGGATGGTGTTATTGTTATTGACAAAGAAAAATGTATTGGTTGTAAAAGCTGTCATAGAGCCTGCCCTTACGAAATAAACAACTTCAACAACGAAATGAAGGTAATGGATAAATGTACTCTTTGCTCTCATTTAACACAAAATGGCGAAAAACCTGCATGTGTAAAAACTTGTTCTAGCAGAGCCCTATATTTCGGTGATATCAACGATCCTAATAGCGATGTATCAATAGCACTAAAAGAAGCCGGAAGTGAAAATATATACAGTTTTCGTGATTTTGGCAATCATCCTTCTGTTCGATACATTTTGCGCCATGACAAATGGATTGATGTTATTCCACAGGAGTGTAACGAACAAGATGGGAGGAAAAGATAGGTGGATAGAAAATCGGATTCCTTGAAGCTTATGAAAAACCGTGAAAATCTATATCGCTTTTTGGTACGTCTTTATAAAATAGAAATAGATGAACCGTTACTTACACAAATGAAAGCTATGAGCTTTCCTGTAGAATGCTGCCAAACTAAACTCAGTGAAGGATACCGGATACTTAGAGAATATCTCGATAATTGCAGCAGTGATCCGATCACCGACCTAGCTAGTGACTACGCAAAAATTTTTCTTGCTGCAGGTATAGCGGATGGCTCTGCTGCCTTCCCATACGAATCAGTATATACCAGTAGAAAAAAGATTATTATGCAGGATGCTTATGATCAAGTAAAGGCGATATATGCTGCAAAAGGTCTTAAAAAAAATGATGATGAAGGATCGGAATTTTATGAAGACCATATATCTTTAGAACTTGATTTTATGGCTTTTCTATGCCATGAGACACAATACATTTTAGGCACACAGGATGAATCAAAATTTCTATCCTGTGTAAAAGAGCAGATGGATTTTCTAAGTAAGCATCTGTTGAATTGGGTTCCTAGATTTTGTTCTGATATAGAAAAATATGCTGATACAAAATTTTATAAAGGAATTGGAAAAATAACTGATAGCTACTTGGCCTTGGATTATACAATTCTAAAAAGTTTGACAGATTGAATATAAATATGTGTTGTAAAAGAATTTATAGAAAGATAGGAGGATTAATCATTGGGTTACTATGTAAGTTCGAAAAGAATGGATCAAATAATCAATGAACTAAAAAAGGAATATAAAATTTATGCTCCAAAGCGTTTTAAAAACCGCGGTTGGAAGCCTAATACCGACTTAATACGTTACGATGAAATTAATTCGGTATCAGAGATTATTTATGATGAAAAATCCGATTTTTCACCGAAGGAAGTCTTTTATCCTATTAGTCAGACGCTTCTTTATTTTACTGAAGATAATTGTAAAGAAAGTAGTATTGATGATAGTAAAAATATCATTCTCTTTGCACGTCCCTGCGATATTAACGGCATTAAGAGATTAGACACTATTTTTCTTAAAAATGGTAATCAGGAAGATAACTATTATAAACGGCTGCGTGATAAATTAAAAATCTTTATGTTGGAATGCCGGGAAGGGTTTGATAATTGCTTCTGTGTTTCCATGGGTTCAAATCAAACTGACAATTACAGTGCAGCAGTGAGGTTCGAGCAAAATGGTTTACTAGTAGAAATCAAAAATAATGAATTCAAAAAATACTTTGACGGCGAAATTTCAAGGAACTTTACTCCTGAGTTTGTTCAAAGCAATCAAAAAAAGGTTAACTTACCAAAAATCGATAGCACCGACACTTTGAAAAAAGTGTACAGTTTGGAATTTTGGAAAGACTTCAATGATAAGTGTTTAAGCTGCGGTGCTTGCAATACAGTCTGCATGACATGCAGCTGTTTCGATACCAGGGACATCATATATAACGAAACCAGCCTTAACGGAGAGAGAAGAAGAGTGTGGTCATCCTGTATGCTTGAAGATTTCACAATTATGGCTGGTGGGCATGGTGTTAGAAATACAGCTGGTGAAAGAATGAGATTTAAAACCTTGCACAAGGTTTATGATTACAATTCCCGTTTTGGTGGAGATGAACATATGTGTGTGGGATGTGGACGCTGCGTTAAACGATGCCCACAAGAGATTTCATTCTCTGACACTATAAGCAAATTGAGTGAAGAAGTAGCAAAAATATCAAATGAGAAAAAAGCATCTACGGAGGTGACTAAATAATGAAAAATATCACACTACCGTCACCACATAAAATTCTAAGTATCATACATGAAACTAATGCAGAATACACCTTCAGGGTAGAATGTGACGTTGAAACCAAGCACGGCCAATTTTTTCAACTATCAATCCCCAAAGTAGGTGAAGCTCCAATATCTGTAAGTGGCAAAGGAGATGGCTGGATTGAGTTCACTATCCGAAAAGTAGGACAACTTACCAATGGTCTTTTTGCTCTAAAGCCTGGAAATATGTTGTTTATGAGAGGACCTTATGGGAACTCCTGGCCGATAGATAAATTCAAGAGCAAGGATTTGATAGTAATTGCTGGTGGTACCGGCCTGGCTCCAGTTAGAACTCTTTTGAACTATTTTTATAATCACCCAGATGAGATCAAATCAGTTAATGTGATTGTAGGTTTCAGAGACATCAACTGCGTTTTATTTGACTATGATCTTAAAAGATTTAAAACTAAATTCAATATGATCTGCACCTTAGATAATGATAAAGCAGATGGATTTGAAACTGGAATGGTCACTGCACACATCAAAAAAATCCCATTTAGTAGCTTTGAAGACTACAATGTAGTTATTGTTGGACCTCCAATAATGATGCATTTTGCAGGTAAGGAGTTACTTGTAAATGGTGTTGAAGATTCTAAAATGTGGGTATCATTTGAAAGGAAAATGTCTTGTGCAGTAGGTAAATGTGGTCACTGTAAGATAAATGAAACTTACGTTTGCCTCGAAGGGCCTGTTTTTAATTATACCAAAGCCAAAGACTTGCTCGACTAAATGACAACTTAAAAACAGGAACCTTGAGAAATATCAAAGTTCCTGTTTTTATTAAAAGCTTAAATTTTTTATTCCTGATTTTGTTATAAGAGCATCATTCAATGCACTATAAGTCCAAGTTCCCACTGTTCCGCTTGCTGGTATTCCTGCATCTGTTTGAAAAGCTATTACTGCACTTTTAGTTTGGGTTCCAAAATATCCTGTAGCACCAGAAACATTATATTCCAATTTTATTAAAGCATTCTGCAATGCTGCTACATCACTACTTGTCATCCCTAAACTTAAAGGCAATGTAGAAATATACAAAGGCTTACTATTTACTGTAATATTAAACTGCTTTATACTATCATAGCTCTTTGTACTTAACCCATCCTTACCATAAACTTTAACTGTATAAGTTCCATTTACAACAGGTGTAAATGAAAACGTACTGGAAGTGCTGAAATTACTGGATGCCACTATATTCCCGTTATTATATACCTCATATCTGTAGCTCATTCCAGAAGGACTTGCCCCTGTACCGTTGGCATAAAAACTTAATATAGTTCCTACATAAAAATACCCACTTACGTTCACATTTTTGATTTGGGGATTATACACATTTAAATTCAAGTTACTTTGAACATCAAAGGTCTTTTCAGATAGTGAATCCTTAAGGTACCCAACTACTTGATAACTTCCTGCAGCTGCTGCTTTAAAACTAAAAGTATTCGAACTTAAATAACCACTATCAGCTGCTATGCTGCTTCCATTCATAACTACAAATCTATATTGTGCACTGCCGGAACCATTTACTTCACTTATAGTATAATTAACAGTATCTCCAATAAAAATAGAATTTTTTGTACTGGCATATGTCATAGTAGGTTGATCATACACTTTAACAGCCGTAGTTTTCATGTCATCATAATCCTTTGTTGAAAGCGAATCTTTCACATATACCGTTATATTATAATTTCCTGCACTATTAACTTTGTAAAGTAAATTTGCATTACTGCTATAATCTACAGTCGTCAAAGTTGTTCCGTTTAAAGAAATTACATACTTATAAAGGTAACTCCCAGAACCTGACGCAGCAGTTGTGTTTATATTAACAGTTTGTCCAGTCAAATATTGTGGTTTATTAGTAGTTAAATTGTTTATAACAGGGTTTCCATAAACTATAAAAGAAGATGTCTTTGTATCATCATAATCAGCTGTAGAATTTTGATCTTTCATATAAACTTGCGCAGTATAATTTCCTTGAGTACTTGGCACATAATCTAGTGATGAAATATTGTTATAATCTTTTGTGTATACAACATTAGCTCCATTCATTACCACATACTTATATAAATAAGTTCCACTACCAGATGTTGCCGCCGCATTAAAGGAAATAGTGTTTCCAATAAACAAGCTATTTGTACTCTGAGTAAAGTTATTTAAGATAGCACTTGTAATGAGATTTTGTAAATATACATTTTGATAATAGAATTTTAAAATCTGATCATAAGTTTGTCCTGCACTAGCTCTGTTTTTAGCTCCGATCTGACTCATTCCAAGACCATGTCCATTTCCCATTCCTGAAAAAGTGTAAGCTCCATTTACTGCATCATAAGTTACAGTATAAAGATTACTTGGCAATCCAAGGAAAGTTCTTGTACAATCATTTGTTACAGATTTTGTTTGTATCGCTCCTGTTGCATCCTTATAAATAATATTAATGTTTGACACTCTACCACTTGCAAATTTAGTTATTGAACTTAAATCTAAACTTACAAAGGTATCTGTGGAAGCTATATATTTCCTATTTACTAAAATTGATTGTATCTGTGCATTGTTCAATACTATATTGCCCTTAGGCCAAGGTAATTTTTCAAAGGGATCTTGTACAGATCGTAGATATGGGACATAATTTCCCCATACATTTTCACTATCTTCTGATACTCCCCCATGCCAAGCGGAATATAAAGTCTCTACTAATTTATCATTGTATAAAAGAACTTGTCCTTTAGTTTGATCCACAGCACTAATCACATTAGTAAGATTTGCATCGTAACCTTTATATGTCTGATAAGCTGGAGTATCATCAAAATCATAGCCATTAGCTACAGCATATCCTATTCGTGATATTGCATAATTTCTTGCTGCCACTGATTGAGCCTTTAAGGACTCAATTGGACAACTATTATCCAATTCATATCCTACTACACCCTTTAGATAGTTTTCAATGTCAATCATATTAATAGGCAAAACTTTTCCATTATAAAACTTAATTGCAAAGGAACCTAAGTACTTATTTGACACTGAACCAGAAGTTAAAGTTATCAAGTTAGAGCTATTATTGGGAGTTAAAGTAATCTGACTCTGTACTACTCCATTTAGTGTGATACTTGTTCCACTTATCCCAAAATTTAAAACAGATCCAGATGGATATACTTGTCCATTTAAAGTATAATCTCCATTTAATGCAGCAGTAATAGTGGTAGAGGACATGCTTAAAAGTCCTACCTTTACATTATTAAAGTAACCACTGTTTTGATAAGCATAAGCTTTTTGTGTAAAGGCAATTAGAAACATAGCAGCAAAAAAAGTAAATATTATAAAACTTAGGTAACAGCGTTTAAACATAAACCATCCCCCCTCCAGATAATTTAGCCTTTAGTAAAGTATCGATAGAATACTTATTAAATAGACTGGAACCTGCAGGAAAAAAAACGAAATCACAAGATAGTACTGTGTGATTTCGCCTAATATTTATTTTAAATTGCTACTTTAAACTAATGAATAAGAACCAAGAATTTTAACTATATTATTCTTACTAATTTTGTCAATTACTTCTTTAACACTTTTTTCTTCAGGATAATGTCCATCAATGTCAATAAAGAAATAATATTTTCCAAGTGCTTTTTTAGTTGGACGTGACATTATGGAAGTTAAATTAATATTTTTCTCAGAAAATTCATTTAAAATTTTTGATAGTGCCCCAGGTTTATTGTCTGCAGCATCCATAACAATTATTGAAGTTTTATACCGTCTATTAATATCATATTTTATAGTATCTTTTGAAAGTACAATAAACCTTGTATCGTTTTCTTCCGAATCAGTTACATTCTCAATATTAAAAGAAAATTTATTACTAGCTTTTAGCATATGTCTTGGAATTATAGCTGCTTGTCCTAAAATGCCTCTTTCTACTTTTTGAAATGATTCTCCATTACTTTCTGTAGTTATAACTTTAGCATTAGTAACCTGTTCTAAAAAATTATAGCATTGTCCTTGAGTTTTAAATTGAACGTATATTTTCTCAATATCAGATATACCTAAAGTATTACTAACAATTGAAAACTGAATTGGAACAACAGTCTCATATATTATATTGAAATCTGTTTGTGAAAGTAAATCAAGTGTAAGTTGTACATATCCATCAAGGGTATTTTCAATGGGTATAATTCCTAATTCACATTCCTTACCAATTCCTTTAAAAACTTTTGTTATAGTAGGATAAAACGTCATTTCTGCACTTTTGTCAAATGTTTCGATGTATTTTTTTGCAGCAAGTTCACTAAAAGTACCTGCTGGGCCAAGTGTAGCAATCCTATTCATTTATTTAATCCTCCAAAGTACCATCTCTTTAATTTTATCTTAATTTATCAATATTGCCTGATTGAATATTTGCCTGTATTCTAACTACAATTCACTTTCTCATAAAACCACACCTCAAAATATATCTAATATGCAAGGTACTATAAATTCTATTATCATAGTATATCATTACACATATTTTTTGCAATTTTTAATACTATTCTCCATAACCTTTTCCATTAACTTTTGAAAAACGTCACATTCTATATCGCTCAAATTTTCAGTCAATCTATGATGCCACTCATCCTTTATTTCTAATATTTGGGGATAAATAGCCATAGCTTTATCTGTAGGAAAAATATTGAATGCACGTCTATCATTTGAATTTATTGTTTTAGTAATAAATCCTTTTGTTTCAAGTTGTGATAAAACCTTTGCTACAGTGCTCTTATCTATAATCAATCGTTGAGATAATTCATCTTGTGTCTGTCCAGCATTTTCACAAATACAGACTATATACATAAATTGTCCACTAGTAATTTCTAACTTTTCAAGATGCTCTGTATAAAACATTTGTGTACGACGATGTGTCACAGAAACATATTTTGATAAATCCTTCATAATAGCCCTCCTAATTAAAGTTTCATATGCAACTTTAATTTTAAAATAAGCAAACTATTATGTCAATAAATTCCCTAATAATAGAAATAGATTAGCCTAAATATTGACACTCTATTAGTAAAACATTATAATAATAGTTGCATATGAAACTATTATTATCAATGAATCTTACTTAGTAGGAAAAGCAGATATCTCAAATCTTTGATTTGGTGATAGTCACTTTCACAAAGTGCGTAGGAGATAACAGTAGGTAGCCATCAGATAAATAAAACTTCTCATTAGGAGGCATTGTTAATGTCAAAACTTAAAATAATTATAAGATATTTTATATTTATAACTGGCTTATTTTTTATGGGTTTAGGAATAAGTCTAACCACAAAATCAAATATGGGAACTTCACCCATCAACAGTGTCCCATATGTACTTTCCATGATATTTCATCTTACCCTTGGACAATTCACCTTCTTGTTGAGTATTTTATTTTTACTTACAGAGATAATTATTTTAAGAAAAGATTTTCCAAAGGAACAATTTCTTCAAGTGTTTGTAGGCCCATTCTTTGGTTTGTTCGTTGATTTAGGAATGAGCATATTTCGTTTTGTAAATCCAAATATTTATATAGAAAAAATAATCGTTTTACTTTTGGGCTGTTTTGCTCTTGCTTTAGGCGTGTATTTACAGGTTATTGCCAATGTAATTATAAATCCTGGAGAAGGTGTTGTAAAAGTTATTGCTAATAAAACAGGGAAAAAATTTGGAAACATAAAAATTATGTTTGACTCCACCCTATGCATAATTGCAATAGTGATTTCACTTTTTACTTTTGGAAAAATAAAAGCAGTACGAGAAGGGACAATAATTTGTGCCGTACTTGTAGGAAACATTACAAAAATATATAGTTTTATTTTTAAACGTTTTAAATATAAAAAGACTAAATATGAAACTGAGAGCTATGAAAGCAGTGAGAGTATATAACATTCTAACTGCTTTTAGTTTATCATAAATTTAACTCTCCTTCAAAATCATTTTTTTAACAATATAAGTTAGAAATTTATTTTTATCTACAAATTCCTAACTTATATATGATATACTATAAAAAATATTACATATTTAGGGGAGGTTCATAATGAAAAATAAAACAAAATTATTTGCAATTGGATTACTTTCAGCTGGAGCTTTAGTTCATGTTATTCATAAGGTAAGGAAAAAATCTAAATCAGAAAATATGATTATAATATCAGATGACGATTCTGATATTGATGATAAATTAAGGCTGCTTTTATCTCAGGGCAAAAAAATTAGAGCAATTAAGGAAGCTAAACATGATTTGCATCTTAATTTAAGGGATGCCAAAAAATATGTAGAACAATTATAATCCATACATTAATGTAGAATGCAGAAATTGAAAAAGCTCCGGATTTCCGGAGCTCCCTTTTTAATGTCATCAATACATTTAATATTTCAAAATCACTAAAATAATTAAGGGATGTTCATGTTGTAAATTTAAATAATAAAAATATAACACAAATTTTAATTATATAGTGTATTTTTCACCTAGTTTGTAATATAATAGTAAATATGTAGGGTGAGTGGATTGCAGGAAGCTGTATACATTCACAAAACTATGTCATGCATGAAAAAACTTATATGAGCAAGTAGCTTTTAGCCGAAGTTACTTGCTATTTTCTTTTTTAGGTTTATCTACATCGACCCTAACATCATTTAAAACTTTATCTTTTGAAACACTTGTCTTGCTTTCAAAAAACATTTTAATTTTATCTTGTTTATAACAAAATACTGATAAAATACATAGACTTGATACTTCAGTTATGGAAAGCACTATAATGCACAAAAAGAAAAAGCTCATTCATATTACCTCCTCCCATTGTGTCAACCCATTATACCTGCAATCCACTCATATAGCAATTACGGGAGAAGGTAATTTACATAACATAATTTACTGCTATTGAATACATTATATCACATTAAACCATAATTATGGTAAATCAAAGAATAACAATTTGTGAATTTATTAAAATTTTAAAAACAATTAAATTATACTGAAAAAGATATGCCCAACTGGGGATTGATCTAAGTTCTATATATAATTATATGCTATTACCTATTGAATAAATTCCTATTTAATACTATCATTTTATTAATAAATCCATATCTTGACAAATATTATCAAAACCTGTGTTTACCTATTAAATTGCAGGTTTTAAGATATATCTATTTTAAAACCTGCTTATATATTTGAATAATTTCTAATAATCAGTTCACTATATTTGCACTTTTTACCAACATGCCTTTCTACTAGATTATGGCTTCTCTTAACTTCATCTATACTAAAATCTTTATATAGATCTCTTATTATAATTTTAAGAATTAGAAACCAGTTAGAAAAATTTTAAGCAAACTCTTTATTATGAGTACTTCTAGGATTATAATGAAAATAAGAAATTGCTAACTTACACAGGTTGAGATAGAATCCAATAACTTGGCAACTGAACTTTTAATTGATAAAAAAGACATACTGATTTACATAAGAAAGGAGTTTGTTTATGGAAGAAAATAAAAAGGCAAATAAAAAAAGTTATTCTTATTTGGCTCTTGGAATAAGTTTAGGAATTCTGTTTGGAACATCATTCCATAATCTTGCTTTGGGGATAGCACTTGGCTCTGCTTTAGGTATAACTTTAAGTGACAATAAGACAGCTTAGTATTACAACTTTATAGTGTTAATAAACTTTGGTATTATTAACAGGGAGGAAGAAAATGATGTTATTAGCAAAAAGTACTTATAAAAAATATAACCACTTTTTATCGTTAACTATATTTATATTTTTAACCTTATGGTTTGCATATCTAAAAAAAACTATAGTTTCTCAACATATTATGTATTCTTATCTTGATTCTAAAATACCTTTTGTGAAAGAATTCGTTTTAGCATATTATTTCTGGTTTGCTTATATGTCTATTGGTTTTGTATATCTTGGTTTTGTATCAAAAATAGATTTCTATAAAATGGAGCTATTTCTTTCATTAAGCATGACTATTTCCTTTATAATATTTATACTATATCCAAATTCTCAATTTCCCAGACCAAGTGTATCAGGTAAAGATATTTTTTCTCGGCTAGTTAATTTTATTTATGACCATGATGGCACAAACAATGTATTTCCAAGCATTCATGTTTGTAATTCCATTGGAGTTCATATAGGATTAATTAACTGTTATAAATTAAAAGATAAAACTTTAATTAAAAATTTATCACTTATAGCTACTATATTGATATGTGCTTCTACAGTGTTTATAAAACAGCATTCAATTATAGATATTGTTGGGGGAGTTATTCTTGCTGCAATAATTTACATATGTATTTATCAAATGCCAAAATTATTTATATCTTCACTAAAAATAGGAAATTTAAAAATTGAAAACAAAAAATACTAATTCGATATCTATAATTTTCAGAGATAAATAATAGAGCGGTCTTAGGTTATAGTTCCATTATTTATCCTCCTATCTTAAATTTCACTAAAAACCTAGTGATTTCAGGACTACTTTCCACATATATTCTTCCATTATTTTCTTCAACTAATTGCTTAATAATATACAAGCCAAAGCCATGATCACTTTTCTTAGTGGTTTTTGTGGAAAATCCTCTATCAAAAATCTTTTTTCTCATGTTCTCTGGAATGACATCCCCATTATCAGCTACTTCAATACAAAAATCTTCATGTTCTATAAAAGTACTGACAGCTATCTCCTTATAATCTGTATATGTCTTAGATTGAAATGCTTCAAAAGCATTGTCTACCAGGTTGCTTATTATACTTATCAATTCATTCTGTTTAATGCTTATCAAATCAAAGGGTTCATCAATCATTACTTCAAAGTCTATATTATTTTTCATGGCATAATTGTTTTTAATAGACAGCAATCCATCTATGTAATCATTTCCCGTATTCAAGTATTTAAAAGTTGATTTTACGGTATCTGAAATTTTCAACACATAGTCATTTATTCTTTCAACAGTATTAGGCTTGTTTAACAAACATAATCCCTGTATAACATTAATATGATTTCCAAAATCATGTTTTTCCTGCCTTATTATGCTAATTATTTCTTCCATGTTTTTAATTTGGCTTTTTTTAATTTTATACTTAGCATTTATATTTACAAGTGTTTGTTTTTCTTTTAAGTTTTTGAATTTAAAGATTAGAAATACAAAATATACGGTAAAAATTAAAATATTATATATTTGTATATTTTTTATATTAAGAATGCTAAAGTTAATACAAAATGCAAAGAGAGTAACTACTCCTGATTCAATTATTAAGTTAGAAAAAACGACACCTTCTTTTTCAAATATTTTGAGTTTAACAAAATAGGAATTAAATTTAAAAATCATAGCTACAATAAAAATTTGTAATACTTTAGAAATTATTATTGTAAACCAAAAATATATAGGCTTTAAAACAGTTTGATTTAAAACTATGTTATATGCAAACATTTCAATAATTTGAATAAAAAATTCTGTACTAAGAATTATTGTAAAAAATAAAGAAACTATAACTGTAGAATCAAAAATTTTTATTTTTGTAATCCATGCTAGTAATAAAATGTCAAATATTACAAGAATCAGTGAATGATAAGCCAAAGGAATATACAATGTACTCCAATAAGTGCCAAGAATAAACAATATACAAAATAATCCTGACCTAACTTTATTTTGAATTATAAATTTTTTCTTATCACATAGTGCTTCAAAAATACCTAAAATAAGTAAAGCTTCTATAATATCTAATACTATTTCTCTTATAATAACCATATACTATCCCCTTTGTTTTTTAATTTGATTTTTTATAAACATTATAAATTAATATTTTTAATGTTTATAAAAAATCATAAGTTAGTATATTACTTCAAAAGTTCATCAGGACATTTGGGTTGATGGCAGGAACCTGATGATGCTGGAGTTATAACTAATGCTGCCAGAAACAAAGACAAATAACCTACCATTTTCATACTTTTATTTGAGAAATTCTCTTTTAAATTTTTCATTTTTCATATACCTCCTATAATGTTTTAATTTATAAGTTTTACAATAATTTAGATTTTCCTGCTATATATTACAAAAAAGAATAAAAATAAGAAAATTAATTTTTGTTTTGTAAATATTTGGCACATAAGATTCATAAAAAAATGGAGCTATATTAGACTATAGCTCCATTTTTTTGATATGATAAAGCTTATTAGTACAGCAAGCCCCTATTCTATAATTTAACTCTTTTTAACAGAATTATATTTGGATTTAGTTTTATCTTCAGGATTTATATATTCAAAGTCTCCTTGTGAATTTTTTCTTATTCCCATCTTTTCATATTGCTTATCCTTAACTTTACGCTTATTAACCATTAGTATCACCTCTAGCTTATTATCTATAACAATAAGCCATTATATTCAACGTAACTTTTATATTCTTTTCATTCCATTTTTATCAAACAATTTTCTTAAATGAATTTCTGTAAGAGGAATCGAAGCTAAAAGTAAAATTACAGATATCTTAGATGAAACTCACAAATCAGTAAAAATATTATTTTATATCAGTGTAACATAACTATTCCATAAATCTCTCATATCCTTAAAATACTTGTCTTTGGTAATATAATATATTGTGTCAAGCTGCTTTACATGTACAGAATGATAGTATCCTGCACTATTGGGTTTGGAATTGTTTGTTATATAGTACAAATCATAACTCGTAAAACCTCCAATATCGTAGTAAGGCAAAATACATTTAAGGCTGTCAATCCCCTTATTGAAATACTCATAAGCAATATTAGAATAGTACTTGTTTTGAGTTTCTTTAACGTGCCACCAATCATATAATCCCATTAAAGTGAAAATATATCCATTTAATGTATATGAACTAGTAGTATTTACATATTCCTGAAAAAATACCTTGTTTCCTAAATTCGGGTCCAATGCCTCCAGTGTATCCATTACACCTCCTTCTGAAACAGGTGTAATGAGATACTTTAAAGCCTTATTTCCAGCTTCTATATATTTTTTATCTCCTGTTATTTTAAACGCCCTTTCAAATACACTTAAAGCCTGACCTTGTGCCATACTCGATGTCCATCCAGGTTTCAAGTCCTCATAATGATTGTATGCAAAATTATATTTTAGAGCACCTTTTTTATCCATGTAATTAACTAAAAAATCAGCACAGTTTAAAAAACTCTTTTTTGTATCATTTCCATTTATATATTTACCATACATAGACAATGCATATAATTCTACTGATACAGGATTATAATAAAACTTACCACTATATTTACGCATAGGTATATTATTTAAATCAAACTTAAAATCAGCACAGTTTTCATCATTATTCTTTTCACAATCAAAATAGCACTTATAAGGACTATAATAATGACTTAATTCAACTGAATATCCCTTTAACTTATACTCCTCTTTTGATTTAGACACTAGTTGAATAAAATTTGGACAATATCTATATTTTGTGGAAATTGGTTTTTTTACCTCAGCTAGTTTCTTATAGACAATTACTTCATTTTTAATATGCCTTGGTGCCTCACTCTTTAGTATTGAATTATATCCTTTAATGGCAGATTGAAATTTTCCCAAAGCTTGATATTTTTTACTTGTAGAAAGTATTTCATTAAACGTAACTTTTCTATTTTTATTATTCAAACGTACTGAGGCATACCCTATATTGCTGCTAGAAATAATTATAATACTAAAAATTAGCAATATTCCTTTTACAAATTTCATCAGTTTTCTCCTTTTTTAATCAAAATTCTTACTATTAGTATTATTTTTCAAATGTATAGTTTTTATTAAAAATTTGCATATGAAATAAACCTCACTTTGTATAAATTCATATAGTTAAAAATTTATACAAATGAGGTTTTTATATAGAAACTCCATGCTAATAAGTTCTATGTTGTAATTCTATTCTTTGTGTCAATAAATAATTTGGATTAGAAACAATTAGTATATACGTTTATATCCATATCATTTTCTTGAATTTTTGCAAGCTGTGCCATTATTCTTACAAAATGAGGTGACTTCATGTGTCTAGTCAAACCATCTTCATCCTTCCATTCTTCTATAAAAGTTAGAATTTGTTTATTACTAATATCTTCATATAAATTATAAGATATATTAGCTTCTTCTTTTAAACTTTCTGTAATCAATTCAGAAGAAAGTTTCTTGAATTTTTCTGTTTCACCTACTTTAACACAAGCTTTTGCTACAACTTTAAGCATACTATGTCACACCTTTCCTTAAATTATGAACATTATATCATATAAATATCAAAATAAGAACATTCATGGTACACTCTTTTCTTAAAATATATACTCCATATTCTAATGTTTTTTATTAATTATTGTCTCAATCCAGTTAAAAATACGTTCACCTGCAATTAACTTAGCTCCAACCTGGCAGTGTTCTTCAGCACCTTCTTTTTTAGTAAAAAGCATAAAATCCTTTTTACACTTGAGATCATCATAGAGAAGTTTAGCTTGTCCTTTAAAGTATCCTTCATTTTCAGTATCAATAACAAGTGTAGGACAATCAATTTTTTCTGCTATTCCTTTAAGGTAATAATTTTCTGTTTTTAGGAAGCACTCAGCAGGCGTCTTTGCATCAAATACATACATTGCATTTGAAATTGACCACTTAATCGCTGAACTTTTTTTCATCTCTTCATACATACTGTTATTAACTTCTTCTGGATTATTACGCACATATTCGAAAAAACCTTCCCTTGAAAAATTAGAAGGTCTCCTGAAGCCCATGAAATCATATACCCCTCCATTAGCAATGCAGGCTGCTATACGTTTTTCATATACTGCCGCTCTTGGGGCAAGATATCCTCCAAAACTTTCTCCCATAAGCACAATACGATTTGAATCTATCTCTTTTCTTGAAATTAGATAATCTATTACAGGTGTTACAACTTTTTCATAATCATATCTAAAGAATAAATGCTGCTTTCTCACAGCTTCTCCCTGTCCAGGACCTTCAAAGGTAAAAAAGTTCATACCCCTTGCTAAGGCTGACATTGCCATTCCATAAAATTCTTCTTTAGTTCCATCAAATCCATTCACAAGAACTAAAACAGGTCTTTTTTCATCTCCTTCATAATAAAAATGTCCTGGAAGTGTTGTATTTTCGTATGGTATTTTAACAGCTTCTATAACAGGTTTGTTTAATTTCATAACCTTGGAAAAACATTTAATACCTGCATCATAGAGTTCATTTATTCTTGGATCATTTGGATTCTCATGCAAATAAAATTCAGCTGTCCTATAATAGTTAGAAGCTCTGAGATATGCCTGCTTTGCACTAACTAAATGGCCTTCCAAATAGCATTTGTCTGCAAATTCATGAATTCTCTTTGCAAGTTTAGTCCATTCCCTGCACCAGCTTTCAAAATCTCCTTCTACTATCTTGTTTGCAGTTGAAATAACTTCTCCTATATCAGAAGCTCCAGAAACAGCTCCTCCAAGAAGCCTCAGTACTTGAAATGAAAATTGGTCATCTTTAAAAATTACCTTCATAATTAATTTTCTCCCTTCACTAATTGGTTAATATTGGGTATATTTAAAATTCCTTTATGTACTCCTAGTATTCTTTCAGCTATATCTTCAGCAGCTTTAGCCTTTATTTTTAAATCTTCAAGATTTGTATGGAAAATTCCAGGATCAAACATAAATCCAGTAGCTACTAGCATATACTCTGCAGCTTCTTTTGGATACTTAGTATTAAATGCTCCCTCAATTACTCCCTGTTCTATAATTGAAGCATAAACAGGTATTAGTTTATTTATAGAATTTATAATAAATTTTTGGTGAACCCCAGCATTTTTTTCAGTATGAAGCTCTAAAAACAAATCATCTTGTCTTCTATCTAAGTTAAATTCAATTTTTGCAATTAAATTTAACTTTTCAATTGCATTTAGATCTTCTCGTTTTTGAATATCAATAATTTTCCCAATTCTTTCTTCTGATAAATTTTCAAGTACTGCAAGAAAAACATCCTCTTTGGACTTATAGTAAATATAAAATGTACCTTGAGCTATACCTGCTAATTTTACAATGTCACTTATTACTGTCTTTTCATAACCTTTTTCTCTAAACAACACTTGTGCTGCTTTTAATATATCTTTTTTCCTCTCTTCTGGTTCTTTAACTGTCCTGCTCATTTTTTCCTCCTCATTTTGAATGACATCATTCAGTAAATATATAATACCATAATGAATGATGTCATTCAACAAAAAGTTATACTTAACTACCCTATGTTAAATATAGAGCAGTTAAGTATAACTTTAATTTAAAATGTGCCTCCCTTTAAAACATTCATTAATTGTAATAAGTCTGTTTCATTAGCACCTTGTTTTTTTGCCTTATGGTCGATAGACATATGATTTTTACCTGATAAAGCAGATAAGCAATATTGTGTTGCATCATACCCTGTTAAATTTTGCGATGATTTTTGCTTTTCCATTTTATCAATAGGAATCTTACTTATTAAATGCTTATTATTACTTTCATCTACTACATATGTACAATAATATTTTCCTACTTTTTCTGATATAACTTGTTTACTTTTTTTTGATTTCTTCATATCATTGGTGCTCTCTTTACTATCTGTTACTACAGGATAAGCATAAGAATTACCACTAGAAATACTATTTACAGCTGAACTCATTTTTATACCTCCTTAATGGAATTTTTATTATATATTGTATATTATAGCATATTGTTTTCTAACCTTGAAGAACAATGCCTTTGAGAAATCCTATATATCTTATTTACATAATAATTTCTTTTCATCTGCTTTAAACGGAAGGTATAAGTGTTAATAATGGGACCGTACAATATCTGCTACTTTAGAACCCTGGTTTTAGCTATCATTTTCTTATATGTATTGATTTTTTTCTCAAGATGCAGTATATTATCTTCTATTTTACTTCTTTCAAAAGTTAACCTGTCCATTTGCTCTTCTAATAATTTTAATCGCTCTTCCAGTGTTTTGTCTCCTTCATATCTCAATTTAGAATAATATTGTATATCCTTAATTGGCATATTTGTCTCTTTTAGACGAATTATGAACTTTAACCACTCTACATCTTTTTCATTATATATTCTTCTGTTAATCTTGTTTCTCTCAGGATAAATTAAACCAAGTTTCTCGTAATACCTCAATGTGTCACTACTTAAACCAATCTTTTTAGAAAACTCTCCAATATAATAATTCAATTTGATTCCCTCTATTGACATGGAGTTAACTCCATCATATATGATAATACTATCATGAAATTAGGAGGTATTTCAATTATGGAAAATAGATATGAAAAAGGAACAAATAAGCTTAAGGAAGTTGATGGAACAGGGGGAACAGAAGTAGTAGAATCTCTTAAAGATATTGCTCCAGACTTAGGAAAATACATTATTGAATTTGCTTTTGGAGATATTTATACCAGACCAACATTTGACTTAAAACAGAGAGAACTTGTTACTTTATCTGCACTAACTGCATTAGGTGGATGTGAAAAACAGCTAAAAGTTCATATTAATGGTGCATTAAATGTTGGGATAACAAAAAAGGAAATTATAGAAGTTTTTCTACAGTGCATCCCTTACGTTGGTTTTCCAAGAGTCCTAAATGCCGTTTCAGTTGCAAAAGATATTTTCTTAAATAACTAACAAATGAAAGCCTAAAATTCTTACAAATAAGGATTTTAGGCTCTCATCCATTTCTAATTTAAATTTTATACAATCTAATTATGATTGTATATTTACTCCGATAACTTTTGCTTGTTCCTGAATCTCTAATGGAATACCCTTTCTAAAACCTGCTCCATCTAAAATTATACTGCCAACTACACTAAATCCTCCAGCTTTAACCACCGTTTCCACAGCCTGTAGTGTACCTTCACCTTGGTTTATAAGCTGACTAATTGGAAATGGGGAATTACATGCTGTAACCACAGCAGCCTTTTTACCTTTGTGAAGAGGAATAGGCTTTTCAAGTCCACTTGAACCCATTTTTTCAAAAGCAGTAAGATTCCTATCAATAAGTGTTTTTAAAGGTCCTGACATATTTCCAAAATAAGTAGGACTGCCAATAACTACTGCATCAGCAGAACGAATTTTATGCCATACATCATGCCCATCATCTTTTGAAAGAACACATATTCTATCAGGTCTGCACTTTAAACAACTTCGGCATGGTTTTATATTTAAATCATATGCATGTATCCATTCCACAGTATGCTTCAGGTCAATTGCTTTTTCAATGCATTTCATTATAGCAACCGTATAGCTATTTTTCCTAGGTGATCCATTTAAAAATAATATTTTCATATTTAATATTCCTCCAACTATATTGTTGTAAATATATTAACTCATCATTTATAATTGTAATAGAAGTTAATTTATACTAGTATAAATTATAATAGGATAGAAAGAGGATTTTAAATATGGAAGAACAACGTTATGAAGAACTAGGAGACTTTTTAAAAATAAAGAGAAATGAAATTTCACCATCACAAGTAGGACTTCCAGAAGGCTTAAGACGTCGTACTCCAGGTCTTAGGAGAGAAGAAGTTGCATATCTTTCAGGCGTAAGCTTAACCTGGTATACATGGCTTGAACAAGGACGACCTATAAACGTTTCTGCAGAAGTTATAGAAAGTCTGTCAAGGGCACTAATGCTTGATAAACAGGAGAGAGTACACCTTTATACTCTCGCAAAGCAAGTACCTCCATCTGCTATCCCCTTATATCAATCAACTGTAAATACATCTCTCCAGCATGTATTAGATAATTTAATATTAAGTCCATCTTATATCATGGATGCAAGATGGAATGTTATCGCATGGAATAAAGCAGCAAGTGTTGTATTTGCAGACTTTAATAAAATCCAAGTAACCCAGAGAAATATCGTATGGATGATGTTCAACAATTTTGATTATAAAAATTTGTTTATAGATTGGGAATCTACCTCCCAAGGAATAATATCTCGGTTTCGTTCAAATTATGCAAAATATATTGATGATCCCTGGATAGTTAACTTTGTCCATGATCTTGAGAGCAGAAATGAAGAATTTAATCTATTTTGGTCAAAACATAATGTACAGATAAAAAGTGAAATTCATAAAAAAATCAACCATCCAATTGTGGGTACAATGACTTTTGAATTTAACAGTTTTGATATTTCTGATAGTTCAAACTTAAAATTAATTGTCAATACTCCACTTTCAAAAACAGATACTAATGTAAAAGTTAAATCACTGCTAGATAAATAATTCTTTTATTATGCTCTTTTATTTGGATTTTTTATAGGTATACAAACTTTGACTTCAGCTCCACCTTCATCATTATTTTTAACTTCAACAGCACCTCCTAATTTATCTACCAAAGTTTTGACAATATAAAGTCCTAAACCTGAATGTCCTTTTTCCTTTGATCTGGATTCATCCCCTTCATAAAACTTTTTAAATACATTTTCTAAATCTTTTCTTGAAAATCCACATCCAGTATCGCAAACAGAAAAAATCACTTTATCTGAATTTAACTTTAAATTTAAAGTTATTCTTCCATCTTCTTTAGTAAACCTTAAACTATTGGAAACTAAGTTATCAAGTATTTCTGACAATACATAAGTATCCATTTTTATTAGATCATTAGAACTTCTCAAATCTTGAATATTGCATACAAATTTTACTTTTTTACCCTGTGTTAGTACATCATAATCCATACTTTTTTCGTTTATATAAGCTATTAAATCACATTCACTATCACTTAGCTTAAAAGTTTCATTTTCAATCTTAGTTAGTAAATTTATTCTTTGAACTTGATTGGACATTCTATCTATATTTCTGTTTATTAAATTTAAATATCTATATAGCTTGTCCTCATTCAATTTCTTACTTTCTAAAAGTCCCTCTACATGCCCTTTTATAATTGTAATGGGGGTTTTTAAATCATGTGCAACATCACTTACTACCTCTCTTCGCTCTTCTTCCATTTTCCACTGGTTTTCTAATGACTTCTTTAAATCTACTCTCATATCCTCAAATGACTTGCAGAGTTTTCCAAGTTCATTATTATTTTCATAACTTATCTTAAACTCCAAGTCCCTAACTCTTGTTCTTTCTGCAGCCTCCATTAACTGTTTTAAAGGTACATTTAATTTCTTGTTAAATCTACGGCCAAAAAATATACTAAATACTATGATATACACAAATGGGGAAAGTATTACAAAAGTATCTGAATACCTAGCAATAAAGTTAAAGTTAGGATTTTTAGCACTACATCTTATATAATATTTTAATATAACCATTCCTTTTAAGTCTTTGTTATCTATAATAGGGATAGACATTATAATTTCTGGATTTATCCGTCCATTAATTTGGGTTGTTTGCTCTTTACTTATAGGCACTTCTGATGCAATAGGCTTTTTAAAATAACCATAAGAAAGTTTGCCAGCTGAATCTACTACCTCATATTCAATACCAACTGTAGGTATTACTTTTTCAAGTTTATTTTTAAAATCTTTATTTAATATTTTATCCTTATTCTTATTTATATATTGTTTTATTCCAGGTACTAAATCACTATAATAACCTGCTCTTAATATTACTCCTTTATTAATAAGCTGAATATGCAATACCAAACCTGCCAAGGTAAAAAAAATGCTTAATATAATTACTGAAATAATTGAAAGCATAAATTGTCTCTTAAAAGTTATATTTTTTATTATATTTAATTTCCCCATATGTAATCTGCTCCTATATAATTAGTTAGGCTCTACACTACTTGTAGTATCTGCAAATATCAATCCATCATATCGAAGGTCTAAAATTTCAGATTCAAAGCTTTTATTTTCTCCAGGAAAAACAGCACCTATATCATGACAATATTGAGGTTTTGACAAAATATTTTTTGCATATTTATTTTTCTTACAAGTGTTGAAATCAATGAAAAAAATAGGATTTACCTTAGAGAAGATGTATGCTGCTGAATTTTCTTTTGCTGCTTTTAAGGTACATTTTCCATTAACTGTTTGTCCATTTTCCTTATTTGTATAGTTGGCTATTAAATCACCTTTATTAAACTCAAAACCAATAACATACATTTTGCTACCATACATATCATATAAGTTTGAGCCCATTCTCTTTACATTTCCTTCTGGATAATCTGAATTTGAACTACCAAACTTGTCTATTCCTTTTGACACATGTAAATTATGTGCCCACAGCATTATCTTGCTGTCTTCTCCTTCATGATCTAAAATCCACTTTACATTTTCCGCCATATATTTATCTCTTTTAGTTTCTTTTTGAAAATCACTGCCTCCTGTGCCGAACATATCATAAAACTCACATATGACATTTAAATTTTGCATATAAAGCTCGTATTGTTCTTTTGAAGACTTTTTTATATATTCATCTTTATTTTTTTCAAAAATATTTTTTATTTGCTTAATGCCATCAATTGGAAGCTGTTTTTTTACTCCATAATCTAATATTTTGTCATTAAACTTTGAAAGTACTTCATGTACACTTGCTTCATAGGATGGATCAACTTTGTTTAAATAATTTATAATATTTTGAGCCGCTGTATGGCTGGACTGCATATCAAAACCATAGAACTTAATTTTCTTTTCATGTGTTTTATTGTATTCCTTCATCCATTCTACCATATCTAAAACTTCCTTAGTATCCCAAGTCCAAAATCCCAAATTTTTTATAAGCTTACTCGGGTCGCCATTACCATTTAAAATGTAGTCATTTACTGCCATACAGTCAGCCTGTGAAGCTTCCATAGCAAAAACATTATAACCCATTTCTTCCACAAGGAACTGAAACATTCTATGTTTCATCTGAAAAAATTCTTTAGTTCCATGAGTAGCTTCTCCCATAGCAACAATTCTTTTATCCTTTAATATAGCTTTTAAAGGCATTAAGTCTTCAAAACCACTATTATATTTTACTGTCTTTAAATTCACCGCTTTAGTTTTAAAAGCCTGTACAACTTTATTTGATTTATATTTACTAGATTGGTTATTAATTTCAATACCTATTAGTATAAATATAAACGCAGAAATCACTATAATTATAATTTTTTTCAATAAAATCAGCTCCTAATAAAGATAATCTTTCTTTTGCCATAAAAATATACTTACAAGTAATCCCCCAAGCAAGGTGATTATTAAAGTGATGTAAAAACTCATAGGAGCTGTATTTGATAAAACATGGAAACCATATTTTGTAGTTTTATCTAAAAACTCAAAGGGCTTTATATATAAGCCCAAACCTACAAGTGCAGCTATAACAGCTAAAATTGAAATTATAGAATTACTTATTACTAATCCAATAATGCTTGATATTGATAAGACACATAAAGCTATTATAAATTGTATGATGAAAAATTTAGCAGTGTATAAAAGTGCTCCAGACATTGAAAATTCCTGTTGTATTTTATAAAACCTTACACTTGATACATTAGGCATAAACAAATATCCAAAAATTGTACTTATTATAAAGGTCATAAATATCAGTACAAATGTACTTAAAGTTAATACTATCCATTTGCTTATTATAAATTCATATTTTTTATAAGGTCTTGTTACATACATTCTAAAAGCGCCTATGGATTGTTCATAATTAATTGAAGTTATAAATAGAATAGGTAAAATTAAATACATCACTTCTATTCTTATTTCATAAAATGCAAAAGGTGAAAAATTAAGTCTGTTCAAATCTACATTATAATTTACACAATCATAGGACCCCCCTGGAGCTATATACCTAAATATACAGCTTAGTATTATCATGCCTAAATAAAATACTATTAATAATTGATTCCTTCTATTTTGAATCATTCTTTGAAATTCTGAAGCTATTAGTCTTTTCATATTCGTGTTACCTCCTAACAATAACAATCTTGATCACTAAATAAACTATGTGCAATTAAATAAAAGACAATTATGTGAAAAGCAATGGATGTAAATATTATCCCCACTTGCTGGGGCGTTTGTGCCAAAAGTGTTTCTATCCCTATATATTGAATTCTTGTAATAAAAGAAAAGTATAAAATGTTATATATTTGAGAAGCATTATCCATAAGAAAGGAAAATATCTCTGGTAAAATTATAGATACAAGTATAAATGCTAAACTAGCTGAAAGTGTACCTATAGTAGTTTTACACATCATTGATATACACATAATAACTGATATAACAGCAGCTAAAACTAAAAAGGCAATAATATAATATTTTATGTTGTAGATCATACTTTCACTTATTGTAAACTTATTTGAATAGTAAGGAAACTTAACCTCCTGTTTTGATAAAGCTAAATATCCTAAAAAGCTGCTTAAAATAAAATTCGTAATTAAAAGTAAAAATACTGTACTCAATGTAACTAGATACTTTACTTTAAAAATTTCACTAAAGGAAAAACTTCTTAGCATTACCATTCTCATTTGCCCTTCTCTATACTCACTGGTTACAGCCATGATAATAAGAAGGATTACTATAACATCAAAAAACAATATGCTTTCGTTTCTTAAGATTACGCTTGGAAAATTTAAGCAAGAAACATATTTAGGGCTATTTAGAGTAATTAAAGCATCTGTTTTAATATAGTGTTTTATAGCAATTATAATTGCCAGAGGTATTAGCATAAATGAAATCCATGTAGATTTCCTATTCCACAATCTTTGCCATTCACTAATAAATAATTGTTTCATAATCACGTTTTCCTCCTAACATCCACTTACTAATTTTATAAAGGCATCATCTAATCTACCGCTTTTGCCCATGGATTCTAGTTCATCCTTACTTCCCTGCCATACAAGTTTTCCTTTGTTTATTACTACAAATCTATTGCAAAGCTGTTGAAGTTCATCTAGCAAATGACTCGATATAAAGAAGGTTATTTTCTTTTCTTTTTGGAGCTTAAATATAAGTTCTCTTAAATCTCTCATGCCCATTGGATCAAGTCCATTTGCAGGTTCATCTAAAATAATTACTTCTGGATTGTTTAAAAGTGCTTGTGCAATTCCAAGCCTCTGCTTCATTCCTAAGGAATAAGTTTTAACTTTATCTGAGCCCCTATCTTGAAGGTCTACTATCTTTAAAACCTCCTCCACTTTTTCTTTTTGTTCAGACTTTGACATACCTGGATTTAACATAGCTAAGTTCTGAAGATTTTTTCTTCCTGACATATATGGAAAGAATATAGGTTCTTCAACTATTGCTCCAAGTTTTAATAATGCATTTTTTCTTTCTTTGACTATATTAGCTCCATTTATAGTTACTTCTCCTTCCGTAGGTGAAATTAAATTTGTTATTACTCTTATCATAGTAGTTTTTCCTGCACCGTTAGGTCCAATAAAACCACAGATATCACCTTCATAAACATTGAAGGAAATGTTTTCTAATATAGTTTTTTTCCCTATCTTTTTGCTCACATTTTTAACTGCAATTTTTTCACTTGACATAAATTAATGCCTCCTAATTACTAATACTTTTTAAACACAAGGTAATTATAAGAGGCAATTTTAAAGTTTTCTTAAAGTTCCTATATTTATCCGATGACTACTTGCTCTAATACTCCCACTTCTTCAAGTAGGAGTAAAGAGCAATTACGTCCCTGGATAACGATTTTCCCTAAAGGATAACGCCTTCTAAGTGCTGAAGCACTAAGAATCCTGTTAATAAGCATCAGGTGGAGTTAAAGCTCCATCTGATGCCAAGAACTCTGTTTATTGCATAAAAAATAGACTAAACCAGGTTTTTGGCTTAGTCCTATCTGCTCGTAAAAATTTTAATAGTCTTACTTTTCCCACTTATACCCTACTCCCCAGACAGTAGAAATATATTCTTCTTCAGGATCAAAGTTTTGAATCTTATGTCTTATCTTTTTAACATGCTCTGCTACCGATGCTGAATCTCCTTCAGCATCATACCCCCATACTTTCTCGTATATCTGTTCCTTTGAAAAAACTTGTCCACAATTTACCGACAAAAATTCAATTATATCAAATTCCTTCTTAGTTAAAATTACTAACTGACCATTACAGTAAACTTCTCTATTTCTTAAGTTTATACTCACATTTTTAAAGTATAAATTGGCCTTTTCAGAATTATTTGCGTTTCTTTTTTCTCTTCTCAAATGAGCATGTATTCTTGCTTTTAATTGTCTTAAACTAAATGGCTTTTGAATATAATCGTCCCCACCAGAAGCAAGCCCCTTAACTATATCTCTTTCTTCTCCTTTAGCAGTTAAAAAAATAATTGGACAGCTTACTATATCTCTTATATCATTACATACCTCATATCCATTTTTACCTGGCATCATAATATCAAGTAATATTAAATCTGGATAAAACTTTATTTTTTCCAGGGCTTCTTCACCACTAGAGGCAGTAAAAACTTCATAATCATCTTCCTCCAATGAATCTTTTAAAAAAGATATTATATCCTCTTCATCATCTACTACTAATATTTTTTCTCTCAATTTTTATCACTCCAATAATAATTTTGCTACATATCCATCAAGAACATCAGTAATTTGACAAGCAAGAAATATTATAAAAAATAATTCACTCAAAGGTCTTACAAATAACATCATAATTGCAAGAAATATTCTTAAAAGCGATATACAATTTGCTGCTGAATTAATTATCATTAAATTATCCTTCCTTGTATAATCATACTTTGCCTTACTTTGATGATGAACGAAATACTACTAAAAACCAAATAGCATTTACAATTAATGAAACAATGCAAATAACTCCTATTAATGTATATAATAAATTTTTAGCAAATAAACTAGACATAAAGACAACTGTCGTTAATGAAAAATCTGATAATATTCCAACGGCAAGAACAAATGCCATTACAAATCTCACTGCTCTTATTCCTAATATATAAATGATTAAAGGTACTATATACAATAATAAAACAATACCCACAGATAACCACATACCAAAAGAATTAAATTTATTTGCATTAGGCCCAGAATTAGTAAGCGGTGAAAGAGAACTTATAACTATTAGCGAGCAAAAAAGTACTGCAGAAACTAATGTTATAAAAATAACCTTATACTTATTTTTTTGTTCTATCATTATTTAAGCATCCTTTCTTAATTCTTCTATTTTGTTTCAGCAAAAAATGAATTATTAATTATATTATATTATGATAAAATGGAAATAAGCAACATTACTTTTAAGAGGTGTATTGAATGTACAATATAATGTTAATTGAAGATGATAAAAAATTAAATAGTCTTATAAGAAATCATCTTAAAAAGTATGGATATCAAACTTGCTGTGTAAATGATTTTTGTGATATAAAAACTGAATTTATTAAAAATAACCCCCATCTTGTTCTCATGGACATTAACTTACCCTTATATGATGGTTTTTACTGGTGCAGAGATATAAGAACAATATCTAATGTTCCTATAATATTTCTTTCAGCTAGAAATTCTGATATGGATCAAGTTATGGCCATTGAAAATGGAGGAGATGATTATATAACCAAACCTTTTTCCTATGATGTACTCATTGCAAAGATAAAAGGAGTTATAAGAAGAGTTTATGGAAGTTACTCAGAAAACAGCAGCAGTGAAGTATTTGAATCAAATGGACTTTTTTTGTATTTAAATCAAAACGTAGTAGAGTACCAAAGTAAAAAAATAGAACTTAGCAAAAAAGAATTTCAACTTTTATACTCTCTAATTAAAAATGCAAATAAAATTGTCTCAAGAGAAACATTACTGGAAGTTTTATGGAATGATATTGACTTTGTTGATGACAATACATTATCCGTTAATATGACCCGAGTGAGGAAAAGGCTTGAAGAACTTGGAATTACTAAAGTTATTGAAACCAAGCGTGGGCAAGGTTATAAAATAGTCCCTAATTGGTAAAACAAAGCAGGTGAAATAAATGAATTTCAAAGACTTTCTTAAGGATAAGATACCTTTTGCAGTAATTTATTTTTTAGCTACTGCTGCAGTTATACTTGTAATGTATCTTACTTTAATCATAAACAAAATTGAACTTATGAATAATAACATACTTTACGCCTGGTTAATTTCAATAATCTTTTTTATACTATTTTTAATATATGATTATTTAAAAAATAGACATTTTTATAATCAGCTAAATGTAATGTTAAATGCAAAGGAAGATTTAGATAACATACTTAATATAGGTAATTGCAGCACTCATGAGCAGGAAATGTTTAAAAAGCTCCTACTTAAAACTTATAAAATCTACAGTGAAAGAACTATAAAATATGAAGAAACACACAAAGAATACATAAATTTTATAAATAAGTGGGTACATCAAATGAAAACTCCTGTATCTGTTATGAATCTCATACTTCAAGATGAAATAAATGAAGATAATAGAGCTGTATTTGACAGTATATTAGAAGAAAATGAAAAGTTATCTCATGGTCTTGATATGATGCTTTGTAATGCAAGAGTTAATGAATTTAATCTGGATTTTAATGTAGAAAGTTTAAATATAGTATCTATCATTAGAAAAGTTATTAATGGCAATAAAAAATCTCTCATAAGGAACCATGTATTTCCTAAAATTACAACTGATGCAGCTGTAACAGTAGAAACAGATAAAAAGTGGATTTACTTTGTAATAAATCAAATAATTATAAATGCTATAAAATATTCAAAGCTGAAAATTCAGGACAACAAGTACATTACCTTTAAAATCAAAGCTGAAAATTCAAAAATTATATTATCCATAGGTGATGAAGGAATAGGTATACCAAAAGAAGATCTAAGTAGAGTATTTAATGCTTTCTTTACAGGTAAAAATGGAAGAAAAAGTGATGAATCTACAGGCATGGGAATGTATCTTGCCAAGAAAATATGTGATAAACTTGGTCATGAAATTCTTGTAGAATCAGAAGAAGGCAAAGGTTCCACCTTTTCTATTGTATTTTTCAAGGGTAAAAACTTGTTTAAATTTTAATCTTTCAATATTGTAAGATTAAAATTGTATTTGAAAGAGAAATCGATACATTGATTTCTCTAATTTTTTTATAATATATACATAAACAGAGTTCTTGGTTTCAGGTGGAGTCTTTTCTCCATCTGAAACTTAGAAATCGTTATCCAGGGGCGTAGCAGCCGTTATGCACAGCATAAGAACTCTAAATCGCTGAAGCTCAAGAGTTCTAATATCACCCACTTTATAAGAAGATGGGGGTATTACGGCTGGTAGCCATCGGATAAAGTTCAAGATATTTCTCATCTAAAAGAATGATAATATTATGAGATGAAAGGAATGATAACATGTCAGTATTAAAGGCTGAAAATATAAGTAAAATTTATGGTGATAAAAGAGGAAGCTTACAAGTAAAAGCCCTTGATAAATTTAATATTAGCATCGATGAAGGAGAATTTGTTGGAGTTATGGGCCCTTCTGGAAGTGGAAAGAGCACTCTTTTAAATATTCTTGCAACAATAGATACTCCAACTTCAGGAGAGCTTTTCATAAAAGGGGTTAATCCAGAAAAACTTGATGAAAAGAAAGCTGCACTATTTAGGAGAAAGGAACTTGGATTTATATTTCAAGATTTTAATTTACTAGATTCCCTATCAATAAAGGAAAATATAATACTTCCTTTAGTACTCAACAAAACAAATACTCATGAAATAGAAAAAAAAGTAGATGATATTGCTTCACTTTTAAATATAAAAAAGATTTTAGATAAAAGACCTTATGAAACTTCAGGTGGCCAGCAGCAAAGGGCCGCTTGTGCAAGAGCACTAATTCACAATCCATCTATAATACTTGCAGATGAACCCACTGGAAATCTTGATTCTAAAGCTTCTCAGGATGTTATGGAATCTTTGACTAACTTAAATAATGAAAGAAAAGCAACTATAATGATGGTTACTCATGATCCTTTTGCAGCTAGCTTTTGTAAAAGAATAATAATGATTAAGGATGGAAGATTCTTTTTAGAAATTGTAAAAGGAGGTAATCGCCAAGCTTTCTTCAAGGAAATCATGGATTCACTTACTTTAATAGGAGGTCACTATAATGACATTGCATAATATCGCTGTTAAAAACATAAAAGGAAATTTAAATAAATTTATAATGTACTATTTAAGTAATACCTTTGTAGTTATGGTATTTTTCATATTTGCAAATTTTCTTTTAAGTCCTAAGGCTTCTAGTTTAAAAAACATGGGGCAAGCCGGCGCAATTATGACAGAAACAGTTTATCTTTGTGAGTTTGTAATACTCATATTCACAGTTGTATTTACTAACTATTCTATATCAACTTTTTTAAAATCCAGAGAAAAAGAATTTGGGCTTTTATCAATGTTTGGACTGACAAGAAGCCAAGTAAGAAATTATGTTATGTTTGAAAACTTAATTGTTTCTTTATTTTCTATAAGTACAGGAATTATACTTGGTACTCTTTTTTCTAAATTATTTTTTATGTCAATTTCAGCTATTTTGATTTTAAATGCTGAAATTCCTCTTACAATATCAATTAAAGCAGTAATATTAACTTCAGTATGTTTTTTAATATTGTTTCAAATAACTTGTTTTAGATCAAGCTATAAAATAAAAAGCAATAACATAATAGAGCTTTTAAAAGGCTCACGGGTTGCAAAGCCAGTACCTAAATTTTCTAGTAAAAAAGCAATTTTATCTATAATATTAATTGGCTTTGGATATATTTTAGCAGTTTTTTCAGGTCAGGCTATTGTACTCACTATGTTCCCTATTTTAATTGTAGTAGTAACTGGCACCTATATGCTATACTCTCAATTCAGCATATATATTACAAGTAAACTTAAAAATAATAATAAAATCTTTTATAAAGGCATCAATATGATAACATTATCTCAAATAATATATAAACTTAGTGACAATACAAAAATACTATTTGCTGTTTCAATACTTTCAGCTGTAACCTTGACAGCTTCTGCAAGTGTATACTCATTTCAAAAAACTGTACAAAAACAAACTATAATAGACTACCCACAGGATATAAGTTTTATTGAAAATGGATTAAATACACACAATGTAATATCTCCTAAAGAAGTAGAAAAAATTTTTAAATCCTATGGAAATGAAATAAAATATAAAAATAAAATTATACTTATAAAAGCAACTAACAATGATTTATCTTCAAATAAGCACTCAAATTTTGAAGAACTGATCAATAAAAAAGATTTCTATATTATGTCCAATACTGATTACAACACTTTAGCAAATGAGCAAAAGAAATCAACTATTAAATTAAATAGTGGTGAAGTAATTGTTCACTATCATAATGTCATTGCAACTAAAGATACAGGATTATTTGCTGATAAAAATTATTTAAAATTAAATACCCAAAGCACTTCCATAAACTTAAGGCTTAAAAATGAAATAAATGGTGGAATAATTAATCAGGATAGCAAGAACTCCAATACCGCAGTAGTAAGTGATGATGACTTTAACAAGCTTAAAGCTGATATTAAGGATGATAATCTTCAAGTTTATTATGGTTATACTATAAAAAATGGACTTAAAGCAGTTAACTCAGTATCAAAGATAAAGAATGAAATTCCAAAGGAAATGAAAAGCAGCTTTTCTGAAAGAGTGTTAAGCTTTTCTAAAATGATGGAAGTTATGTCTACATTTTTCTTTATAGGAACCTTTATTTCAGTATTGTTCTTCATAGCAACCTGCAGCATAATATACTTTAAATTATTTAATGAAATTCAAAATGATAAGCATGAATTTACAGCTCTTAAAAAAATGGGAATGTCTGTAGATGAAATAAAGAAAATAGTAAGTACTCAATGCTTTATAATGTTCTTTCTACCTTTTGCAGTATCCTTTATTCATACTAGTTTTGCAATAAAGGCTTTAAGCAACATATTACAAACAAGCCTTAGCCTTTATTTAATGATCATAGTAGGAATTTATTTTCTACTTCAGACAATTTACTTTTGCTTTTCAAGGACTATGTACGTAAAACAAATAAATACATGGCAATAATTACATTACCACGTTTAAAAAAAGTAAGAAAATGCGATTACTTTCTTAAAGAATTTAGAGGCAGTACTTTCTCAATGTGCCTCTAATTTTTTTTTAAATGCATATCAGTTCTATGTGATACTTTATATTTAACTGCTATTTCTAAACTCATTATGGAAATCTATAGGAGCAACTTTAATAAATCATATTCCTTTTGTTTATCAGTATTTTTGCTATTTACCTTGCTGAAATCTACATCTATTATTTTGTTATCCTTAATTCCAACAGCCCTTCCTGCAAAACCTTTCATCAATAGTTCTACAGCTTTAACCCCCATTTTACTCGCTAATACTCTATCAAAAGCAGATGGATTTCCTCCTCTTTGTATAAATCCTAAAACAGTGTTCCTTATACTAATTTTTAGTCTTTTTTCTATATACTTTTGAAGTTCTTCTATATCATACATTCTTTCAGTTATTATTATCACGTTATCATTTTTTCCTTTGCTTATGTTTTTACTCAATTTATTACATATAGTATTAAAATCCAATTTTCTTTCAGGAGTAGATATTATTTCTCCTCCTCCAGCTAAAGCTGAATATAAAGCTAAATCACCACAATACCTTCCCATTACCTCTACAATAGTAGTTTTTTCATGTGAAGAATCTGTATCTCTTATTTTACCTATACATTCTAAAACCGTATTTAAGGTTGTATCAAACCCTATACAATAGTCTGTATAAGCCAAATCATTGTCTATAGTTCCTGGTAATGCTACAACTTTTACCCCTAATTTGTTAAGTTCTTCTGCCCCTTGAAAAGATCCATCTCCTCCAACTACAACCACACTATCTATTTCAAATTTTTTTAATGTCTCTAAAGCTTTTTTTCTTCCACCCTCATCCATAAATTCTAGGCATCTAGCCGTTTTTAGTATAGTTCCTCCTTTTTCTGCAATACCATCTATATCTAAATTATCTAATTTTATTATATCTTCTTCTATCAAGCCCTTATATCCATATTTTATGCCCAAAACTTCTATGCTATTATAATTTGCAGATTTTACTACTGCTCTAATAGCAGCATTCATTCCTGGAGCATCTCCTCCACTTGTTAAAATTCCTATTTTCATATATTTCACCTGCTTAATATAACTTTTAATAGCCTTGTGTATACTGCATATTACTACAAATTTTTTCAGTTTCAAAAACACTATGCCTCTTTCTTTTGAAGTAAGTTTTTATTGTGCCTTGTTTATCTCTTCAATCATGTGTATATGTGTTTTCTTATCTATAGTATAGAAATACAATATGATACCTGCTCCTAGTAACGCAATGCCACAAACTAAATTCATGCTAACATTTATCGCTGTCATAACCTTTATGCTCTGAACCTGATTTGCTGCATACCCTAAAGCTCCTAGTACCCAGCCAATAACTGCTGTACAGATTGCCATACCTAGTTTAAATGCAAAATTAATGTATGCAGATAAAAAACCAGCTGCATGTTGATGATACTTATATTGGGTATATTCTGTTGTATCTGGTACCATACCAAATAGAGAAGCGATACCAAGGCCTCCTCCAATACCTGTCAAAAAAGTAAGCCCATGATATAGATTAAGTCCCACGGCAGTGTGTACTGGTAAGTAGTTCATGATAATCATAAGAATACCAGAAAAGGTAAACCCAATCATTGGAAGTGTTCTCTTATTATTTACTTTAGCTACTAGATATGCTAATGAAAATGTTCCTATAACACGTCCTAAGAACATTAATCCAGAATTCAGCATAAATAATTTATCGTTGCCTACATAATATTTAAAATAGTACATTCTTACCGCGCCACCTGCTGCCTCATAAAAGCCCCAACATACAAATGAAACCACTAAAATCATTACAGGGGTATTGCCTTTTAACACCTTAATTACATCTTTCCAACTTACCTTTTCTACCTTTACCTCTACAACCTCTTTAGTTGTTTTAAAACAGAAGATATATAATGGTAATGCTATACATGAGAAAATGACTGCTGCCCAAAAAAATCCTTTTTCTTCATTTCCTCCGCCAACCCATTGAACCACACGTAGAACAAGCTGTGAGAGAAGCAATGTTGCAATAAATGCACCAGTCATACGATAACTAGAAAGACTAGATCGTGTATCTCCATCTCTGGTTAAAGTTGCTGGCATTGCAGAATAAGGAACATTTACACATGAATAGACAAGTACTAACATTAAGTAACACGCAAAACAATAAAATGCTCTTGTGTATGCAGATTGCGAAGGTAATACGGTAAAGCACATAATATTTAACAACAACATAGGGATACATGCAAATAGAATCCATGGTCTGTAGCAGCCCCATTTTGATTTAGTTCTATCAGCTATTGCACCTAAAATAGGATCAAACACCGCATCGCATAACTTAGAAACCAGCATAAAAGTACCGCAAAGTATAGCAGGTATAAGTGCAACATCTGTCCAAAAATACATCAAATAGGTAGAAACCAATGACCAACTAAAATTATTTGCAACGTCACCAGAAGCATACCCTATTTTTTTGAACTTAGAAAGCTTAATATTTTCGGAATTCACCTTATCAGTAACAGACATTTTGAAAATTCCTCCTTTTTTATAGAACTTTAGGCTTGATCATAACTGTTGCCCTTTTATTTTAGTTCTGGCATAGCTCAAAATCATTTGCTATGCCTTTATCAATTGTAGCTGCAAACGCATACCCATGTTCTATTGAAATACTTTTCTTCACATATTCCTGTATTATTTAGAGCAATCAAATAAAATTTTAGGATAAATTGATTTATTAAACAGTTCAAACCCTTTCACTGCATCACTCAGTGGCATTACCTTGCCAATAACCTTATCAAGCTGTAATCTTGGGATAAGATTGATGGTACGAGGCATAATTGAAGTTGTAGTAAATACTGTTTGAATCCTACCTTCCTTCATATATAGTTCATAGAGATTCAGTGGCATTTCATATTTAGGGGGAAATACTGCAAAGTAAACTACTGTACCACATTTGCCCATAATTTTTAGTGCTGGTTCTGCCGCTTTAGGAGAACCTGATGCCTCAAATACGTAATCAAAGCCATTACCATCTGTAATTTCCATTGCACGCTTTTCCATATTTTCATTGAATGGGTCAATCACATACTGTGCTCCCATGTTAAGTGCCATTTGACGTTTAGATTCTACAGGATCAATAGCAGTTACCTTTGCACCACCTGCAAGTAAAATCATATTTAAAAGAATAGAACCAATACCACCTACGCCTGAAATTGCAACCGTATCACCATGCTTTATTTGCGCTAAATCCATAGCGCGGACAGTACAATTTGCTGGTTCTACTAAACTATACCATTGTAAATCAGCATCATCTGGAATCTTGAAAACAGCACTGACATCAGTCACCACGTATTCTGCAAAAGCACCTGTGTCTTGAGAATTATGACAATATTGGGGCTGTCCTTTTTTGCAGGCTGGACACTTTCCACAACTTGTTACTGGAAAAAGAGAAACCTTATCACCAATTTTAAATCCAAACTTGTCAGCTCCTTCGCCTAACTCTTCAATGATACCAGATGCTTCATGACCAAGACGCATTGGCGGTTTTGCACCTAATACTCCCATAGTTACCATATGCACGTCTGTTGCACAAAGAGCAGCATATGCAATTTTCACCTTTACCTGATTCGCAGCTACTTTTGGAATTTCCACATTACGAACTTCTACCTTATTTTCATCTGCAAACCATACCTGTTTCATTTTTTCCAATTTCCTTCACCCCTTCTATTAACATTAGACTTTTAAAAAACTATTTAGTCCACTTTCCCATTTATACAAATCCTTTAAATTTCGATAATTTAGTCTCTATGCTGTATACATTTCAATGGAGACTATTTCTTAAAAGGCATAGTTCAAATTAATAGTATAACTTTTACACTAACCTTAATTTGAACTACGCTTCATATATATCGCTTTTTTACTTACCAGCAGCAAGCATCTTTTTCACTGTTTCAGCAATACTATGTGAATCTAGTCCATAATATTTGTAGATTTCAGTATCAGGACCAATAACACTGAACTCATCAGGTAACCCAATTCTCTTAAACTTGCAATTTATACCCGCTTCTGCTATAACCTCAGCTACTGCACCACCAAGACCACCATTAATGCTCTGATCTTCAACGGTTACAATAAAACCTGTTTCCCTTGCAGATTTTAAAACTATATCAACATCAAAAGGTTTAATAGTGTGCATATCTATAACTCTGGCATTTACACCTGTTTCTGCAAGCTCCTTTGCTGCCATAAGAGACCAATACACACTGTTACCTGTCCCAATTAAAGTCAAATCATTACCTTCCTTTACAGTAATAGCTTTACCAATTTTAAATTCATAATTATTATCTTTATATACATCTGGCTCAGCACCTCTTGCAATACGGATAATCATAGGTCCTTTATAAGTCATTGACTCCCTTACAACTTTCCTACACTGACCTGCATCTGCTGGAACACAGATTGTTAAATTTGGTATTGCTCTATAAAATGACAAATCAGCAATAACATTGTGGGTAGGACCTCCACCAGATGTAACTCCAGAGTGAGTTCCAATCAATCTTACAGGCACATCATTATAAGCAATATCTGTGTGTATCTGGTCTGCTGCCCTTAAAGGAAGAAATGGTCCAAATACTTGTGAAAACACAATTTTACCAGAAAGAGCTAATCCTGCAGATATACCAACCTGATTGGCTTCTGCAATACCAATATTAAAACAACGTTCAGGATATTTTTTTATAAACTTTCCTGTAGATGTGGAAGGTGCAACATTATCAGAATAAGTAAATGCAAATTCTAATCCTTCATCTGCCATTTTCATCAATTCGACCCCATAAGCTTCTCTTGCGGATGATAACATCTGATCAAAATCGAAAGTTGTTTCAACTGCCATAATTTATCTCACCTTCCTATTATTTTCTATTGATTTTAGTGCCTCGTCCAACTGCTCTTTGGCAATTCCTCCGCCGTGCCATACTGCATTATTTTCCATAAATGAAACGCCACAGCCTTTAGTAGTATTTGAAATAATACATATTGGCTTTCTTCTAGTTTCTGGATCTGCTGGTGGAAGAGACTTCAGGGCACTACAAACTTCATACATGTCATTACCTTGAATCTCTATAACATCCCACCCAAAAGCTCTTATTTTATCTCCTAAAGGATCAATATTCATTACATCTCTTGTGAAACCTGTCATCTGTAGACGATTTTTATCAACAATTGCTACAAGATTACCAAGTTTATAATGACCTGCTGCCATGAAGGCTTCCCAATTTGAACCTTCTTCAATTTCGCCATCTCCTATGATGCAGAAAGTTCTCCAGTAGGCCTTTGACATTCTAGCACCTAATGCTAAACCTGTAGCTATGGATAATCCATGACCCAGAGAACCTGTTGATACTTCAATGGCAGGAACATACTTTCTATTAGGGTGCATACCAAATTTAGCAGTATCTAAGGTTTCAAAATGTTCTATCATATATTCCATTGTATACATTCCTAAATCTGAAAATATAGTATACAATGTCTCACCACAATGGCCTTTACTTAAAATCAATCTATCTCTTTTTTCCCATTTAGGATTTTTAGGATCGTAGTTCATGTACTTGTAATAGAGAGCAACAGCCATATCAACAATGGATAATTCTCCTCCAAGATGACCCATACCTATTTCATAGATAAATGAGCATAACTTTTTTCGAATCTCTACTGCCTTATCTTCTAATTGTTTAACTTGTTCCATATCGACATTACAATACATAATAGGCATCTCCTTTTTTCATTTATTTACAAATGTTATTAAAAATCATTACATTTAATAAGTATTTTGGGATATTTTCCACTAATTTGAGCAGCAAAAGCTTCTTCTGCCTGATCAATAGTGAAAATTTTCTGTATAAAAGGTTTCAAATTCATTCTAGGCATAATTTGAGCAGCACGTGGATATGCATATGGAGCTACATTTATACTAGAAATAGTCAATTCCTTACTATACAATTTGTCATATAGATTCAGTGGCATATCATAATTTTTTGGAAACATTGCAATATAAAGAACAGTTCCCCCTTTTGCAGCTATTTCACTAGCTGCCGGTGCAGCATTAGGTGATCCCGAAGCCTCTATTACCAGGTCAAAACCCAATCCATTAGTTATTTTATTGGATTCTACACATACATCCTGCTCCAAAGGATTGATAACATAATCAGCACCAAATTCTTTGGCAAGTTCCTGTCTTTCCTTAATAGGTTCTATAAGTGTCAATGATGTAGCTCCAAACATTTTCATTGCTTGAAGTGACAATAATCCTATAGGTCCACCTCCTGAAATGGCAACTCTTTGACCAATCTTCATATTTGTTTTGTCTACAATTCTAACTGCAATTGACACAGGTTCTAACAAGCATGCTTCTTCTAAACTGACATCATCCGGAACTTTAAAAACCTGAGATTCATGCCACACTACATATTCGGACATACCAGGCTTATTATCCTGATATTCACAAAACTGCTCCTGACCATTTCGGCAATAATAACATGTACCACAAAATCTTAAAAAGTTTCCTGCAACCCTGTCCCCTACTTTTAATCCCTTTTTAGTAGCCTTTTTACCGATTTCCACAATAGTACCTGAAATCTCATGTCCTATTCCAAAGGGAGGTTCAAGACCAAAAATTCCTTCTACTAAATGTGGATCAGAACCACATATTGAACAGTAAGCAACCTTTATTTTAACATCCTCATCTCCCATTTCCTGCTCAGGCATATCTATAACCTGAACACGTCCCCTTTTATTAACATCAGGATCTTTTAAACTTCCTACCTTAACACAAGCAATAGTCTTCATAAATTAAAACCTCCTTATTTTATAATGTTGTCTGGAATCCACCATCAATACTTATATACCATCCATTAATATAATCTGATGCACTACTTGCTAAAAATACGGCAGTTCCCATTAGATCATTAAGTTCACCCCATCGACCACTTGGAATTCTATTTGTAATTTTATCGTAAAAATTTTTATCAGCACGTAACTCCTTGTTAACATCAGTTGCCAGGAAGCCAGGGCAAATTGCATTGGTTTGAATATTATACTTGCCAACCTCATTTGCAAATACTTTTGTTAAACCAAGAATAGCATGTTTACTTGCTGTATATGGTGGACATTTTTTATCCGCAGTAAAGGATAATGCTGAACCAATATTTATAATCTTACCGGAATTTTGTTTAACCATTTCTTTAACTACCCTGTGGCTGAGATAGTACACAGAGTTTAAATCAATATCAATAATCTTCTGCCATGCTGAATCTGGATACTCTAAAAATTCCGCAAACGTACTTCCACCTGCATTATTTACTAAAATGTCAATTTTACCATATTCTTTCAAGCAGGTATTGACAACCTGCTCAATATAATCCTTTTTCGTTAAATCTCCTTGCAAGAACTTAACCTTCTGACCAGTTTCCTCTATGAGGCTCTTAATTTCAGATACATCATCAGTAAAGTGAGGTATAAAAAGATCAGCACCTGCTTTTGCAAAAGCAACAGCATAAGCCATACCAAGACCTTGATTTGCACCTGTAACCACAGCTACTTTACCTTTAAGCGAAAATGCATTCATTGAAAAATCACTAAGCTTTTTTTCCATAATAACACCTTCCTAATATTTATAATTTTGTTGATTGGTCAGGGATTTCCTCTACTAACTCAACCAAACAATTTTCTTTATCATTTTTATGTCTTATATCTAGTTCTGCCATTATATCAGCTACTCTTTCTTCTGTTAAATTATAGAATACCATGAATATGATCAATGTAACTACACAGACAACAGCTGGCAAAATAGATGTCATAATTAAAATTCCATTCAAAGATTTTGCAGTTTGAGGTACATTAGGAATATATCCAACGTTAGCTAATATCAATGTAGGTATAACTCCCCCTACTGCTAATGAAACCTTTAATCCAAGAGTAATAAGTGAGTACACAACTGCGGCATGTCTTTTGCCAGTATTGTACTCAGCATACTCAACTGCATCCGGAATGATTGACCACAAACTGCCCATAAGTATACCATAGCCAAATGTAGCTACTGATTTAGCTATCATCATTGCTGCAATTTGTGAGACCGGAATGATATATAAAGCTGCTGATCCAATGGCACCTAAAATCAAACCAAGTGCAACAGTTTTTTTCTTTTTGATATGTCTAAAAAGCGAAGGCACAAAAGGAACTGCCACAACTGAAGGTAAAACATTCAACATAGAAAATAAAGCAACTAGATCTTTTCTATTTACGTTATAAGTCATATAATAAATTCCTGAAGCTGATTGTATAGACGAGAATGCATAAACACCAACAAATAGTAAAAACAATACGACACCTGGCTTATTATGTGTAATCTGATAAATAAATCCTTTAAAAGTAACTGGATCTAGATGAGATTTTACTCTGATACGTTCATGCAAAGTAGTATAACTATAAATCAAGATAGACGCACAAATAATAGAAAGTAAAATAATAGTCATCTGGTAACCTTTTGCTGCATTACCTCTGCCGAAAAATTGTGATAAAATAGGAATAAACAGTGCAACTACTACACCACCGGACTGAGCAAACATCATTCTTACGGAATTTAGCCTAGTCCTTTCCATAGGATCTGCTGTCATGACAGTTGTACAAGATACATATGGATTAATTATGAAAGTATATAATGTGAGCATCAAATTGTACGTGGCATACGCCCATATCAATTTGCCCGTATGTCCCAAATTAGGTACTGTAAAAGTCAAAATACCTGCAATGGCAAAGGGAATAGCTCCATAAATAAGATAACTTTTGTATTTACCATGCTTTGGATTCATTCTTTCTGCAATAATACCCATGGTAGGGTCCCATATAATATCCCATCCTCTAGAAATAAGAAACATAACAGAAACTTCTACAGCAGTTAATCCATAAACATCAGTATAGTAGAATGTGAGAAACATTAAAATTGACTGAAAAACTAAATTCATTCCACCGTCTACAAGTGAATATCCTACTACTTCTTTGGTCGGAAGTTTATAAAAACCAGGGTTATCACCACTTTTTTCATACAAATTTATCGTTTTTGCCACTATTTCGTCAACTCCTTTTCAAATTTATAATAGCTTACAATTTTTAAAATCCATAGTAAGTTCAATGATAGTAAACGATTGCAAAATGTACCTTCTAAATAAAATGGCATGGTTCAAAAGCTTAGCTCCTCCTTTTCATTTTATTCACCACTTCTTAGTTATTAATTTTATATTATTTAGTCTTAACTTAAGTGTGTTTTTTTTATGAAAACGTGTACTTTTCTATATTAATTTCATTATCTGTTATTCTTAAATATATTTTTTAAACATATAACTTTTTATATATTGGGGAAATAATATTTACAAATTGCTAATATATGTATACAATAAAATCATAGTTTAAAATTTATATACGAGTAATTAAGGTATCTTGGAGGTACTATGTAAATGTTTTCTAAAATTGTCTTATATGCAGAAGATAAAATTGCTAATATGATATGTAACTTCTACAGGACAACTAAAAGTGATTTTTATATTTCTTATATTGCTAACTCTTATAAAAATAGTATTGAAAAAGCAATAGAACTTAATGCTCAAGTTATAATTCTTCAACTTAAACACCCTGTATATAAAATTCATAATTTTTTCTACGATTTAGCGATGTCAAATATATATCCAATGATCCTAATTTTTAATGTCATTTCAGAAAATCAAATTATATACTCTATTACAAGTCACAAGGACATTACTTATATTAATAAAATAAAATCCTTTTTTACTCAGTCTTTAAGTAAAAAATATACTTGTCATTTTAACTATATTGGTGAAGAAAAAGATTCAAACTTGATAATGGACTTCAGAATCAGTAAACTAGAAAAAACCGAATATCTAAAAGATATTCTACGGGGAGTAATTAAAAGTGAATTTTTATATTATAAAAAAAAAGTAAACTTAAATCTAAATGATTACGGTTACTACGTATATATTTGTAATCTTATGGAAATTGAATATTCAGACCACTATTTAAATAAAAATATTTACTACTTAACTGGAGAAGAATTTATTAAAGAATGTGAAAACGTTCTTGATGAGTACAGCGGAGGTGAGGTTTTTTATATTGATCCCGATATTTTGTGCATAATTATCAATGATTTTAATTGTAGAAGTATTGCTAGCAAACAAAATAAACTTTTTGAAATTACTAACAAATTGAATAATGTAACAAAATCTAAGACAGCATTCAGATATATGAGCAGCTATATCAAAGATATTGAAAATATAAGAGATGCTTATGAATCTTTCCATTGTTTAAAAGCATATAATTTTTTCTGTTCTGACGCTAAATTACTCACTCAAAAATATATCAATTCAATAAAAAAAGAAATAGACTACACTTTAGTAGATAACACTCTAAAACAAATAAAAGAACTTATAAATTATGATATTTTTAATATTAAATTGAATAAGTTAATATATAAACTATTTTTAGATATTGTAAAACCAAGTCTTGACTACAATCTTTATTATTATTGCCATACTTCGTTGTCATCGGCATTAGCTGACAGGTATAGCAATCTATATAAAAAAATATTGCCGGAGAGTTCCCTATCCAAAAAAGTATTCTTCATCTCCATAGAGGATAAATGCAGTGAGTTTATAGATTCTGTAAATCAACTCAAGTCTGAGCTTTCCAACAAATATATGATAAAGAATTCTATAGTTATTCAAGTATTAAACTTTATACATATTCACTATATGGAGAATATTACTGTAAATCTTATTGCATCTAGCTTAAATATTAGCAACTCATATTTAAGTCAAATATTTAAAAAGGAGATTGGTACAAGCATTATAAAATATATTATTAACTATAGAGTAGAAAAAGCCAAAGAACTTCTTTCTTCAAGTGACGAACTAATTTACAATATTGCTGAAAAAGTAGGCTTTTGTGATGAAAAACACTTTTCAAAAACATTCAAAAAAATTACTGGTCTAACTCCTATGCAGTATAAAAAGCAAAATGAGAAAGCCAAATATATCTAAAAACAAAGGGATAACTGTTCACCTAGGGTATTTCAATATTAAATATACGTAAGACAAACAAATACGTGGCAGTAAATAAATTACTACCATGTATTTTAGCCAATATCCTTTTTAGCAAATCCTTTAATACTCATAAATATGAAAAATACTAAATATACACATACATAGACCATCATCCATACACTTGGTGTAGTAGACTTCCCTGGTATACCAAAACCAAAACCTGACATAGGATTAAATGTTCCTAAAGAAGTAAAAATAGTAGAAATCATTTTTCTGTAAATTACTTCAAAAGGAGAAATTAAACTTGAAATTATTCCAATTGTAGAAAGGGAATCATTTTCAATATATGCTCCTGCTTGTTCCATCACTCCACCAATTAATCCAAGTACATATAAAGCCACTACTACTATCCCATTATTTAAGGTTTTGAATTTAGTACTTCCATAAAGAGATATTGATAATATAGTCAAAGGCTGCAAAATAAAAAACAAGAATCCCTTAGCAAGTGCTGCTGTCCCAAAAGTTTCTACCATAGATATTCTATTTACAGTGGAAATAATAATTACTGCTATATAAAGAAAAGTACTGTATAAAATAATAAGAATAGCTGTACCCAGGTATTTCCCAAGTATATATTCTTCTCTCTTAATTGGCTTTGTTAAAATGGTTAAAATAGTTCTATTTTCTATTTCAGAAGAAACCATTCCTATGGACAGCATTATAGTTAAAAATGCTACAAGTATGCTAGAAAAATAAAACCCGACTATAGAAATAGTTGAAGAAAGATTAGCAATAATATCTATCATGCCATTATTACCAGCTGTATTATTACTTATAAATTTAAAAATAATAGTTAAAAGGATAAGATATACTATGGTCAATATGCCTATAAAATGAAAGATTTTCTTTCTATAAATTTCCTTAAAAGTGGAAAGTGCAATAATAAACATTATTCTTCACCTCCTTCAATAAGTTTTATAAATATCTCTTCCAGACTATTTCTGTGAGGAGTAAGTCCATACAACTTTCCACCACCTGATATAATTAATGAAGCAGCTTCATGTATCTCATAGTTTTCCTTAACATGCATTTTAATAATGTTTTTCCCATCGAAAGTCATATCTTCATCAATTTTTTCAAGCTTATTTAAAATTTCATTATTCATATTTTCTACATGAATGTCCAAACCAGTGTTTCCTTCTAAAAGATCATCGATTTTTCCTTGTTTTACAATACTTCCTTTACTTATAATAGCTGCACTATCGCAAATCATTTCTACTTCACTTAAAAGGTGACTATTTAAAAATACAGTTTTACCCATATCTTTTAGCTTCAACATAATATCTCTAACTTCTTTTCTACCTATAGGATCTAATGCAGAAGTAGGTTCATCTAAAAAAAGAAGCTCAGGATCACAAAGAAGAGCACTTGCAATTCCTATTCTCTGCTGCATGCCTTTACTATAAGTACCTATTTTACTTTTTTCAGCACCTTTTAGATTAACAATTTCAAGGACTTCTTCTATTTTTATAGAAGAAGTCTTCTTATCAAGTTTATATAATGAAGAGTGGAAGGACAGGAGGTCTAATCCCGTCATCCATTCTTGATATTTAAAAAGTTCAGGTAAATATCCTATCCTTTTCCTGGTCTCCAAATCCCTAATAGGCTTACCTAATATACGTGCATTTCCTGAAGTGGGAAACAGCAGCCCCACAAGGGTTTTTATAAATGTGCTTTTCCCTGCACCATTAGGTCCTAGAAATCCATAAATTTCACCTTTAGCTACAGATATATTTATATTTCTGCATCCTTTGTTATTCTCATATATTTTAGAAAGATTTTCTGTTTCAATTACCAAATTTATCACCTCATAGACTTTGCTGTTTCCAGTAATTTATTTTTATCTACATTACCATCAATGCTAATTAAAACATTGTCTTTAAGAATTAAAATAGAAGAATGTATCTTTTCCTTATCATGTTGACTGGTATCAAAGCATCCAATGGCTTTCATACCATTTATATTCATTTCTTCAGATTTACCTCCTACATTTGGAATATACAAAGTACTTTTCCAATCCTTCATGGATTTCAGCTGATTTTGCATATCTTGCGGCAGTACTGAAAGATCTGAAAGAGCATTAAATATTTCATCCACATCTGCACCATCAGGTGCCACAATTTCCGGTACTTTAGTTTCTGACACAGCTATACGGTCGCCATTTGTTGAATCTTCATACATAATGTTTAACCCTCCAGCCATATTTAAAGAAAAAGTTTTTCCATCTAAGTCTTTAGGAAATAGCTTTTTTCCTCCTAAAGATTTAAGAAGCCCATTTATATTTTCTACATTTAAAGTAAAATCCATTTTGGAAGGCTTATTTATTGAAATATTCTTTACTTCTTTTGATGGCATATTTTGAGGCATAGATATTGTGAATGGCAGTGTTTTTTTTGCTTCATCTATAGTAACATTTTTTTGTTCACCGCCCTGATATTTAACTTTGCCTATTTTATCAATATTAATATCTGCCTTATGGTTTATGAGTTGAGTTTTAAGTTTTGTAATATCATCTAATGAAATATTTACACTTTTAATATCCTTTGCTCTAAAAATTGAAACTGCATTAATAACTGACGCTCTTATAGGCTCTACAGAAACACAAGTAGTTATCACAATAGCTGCACAGGCTGCCGCTGCTATTTTTTTATACTTTTTCATAATTTTAAACTCTCCTTTTTTATTTTTTACTTCAATATCCCTATTTTCTATTTCTACATGATTTATTTTAAAATCTCTCTCATAATCCTGAAGCTTTTCCACGGCAAAACTATTTATAAACTTCAATTCTTTATAAACTTCTTTGCATTTTCCACATTGAAAAAGGTGCATTTCTACTTCTTTTATTTCAGTATTACTAAGTTCTCCATCAATATATGCTTGAATGCTTCCTTCACTTAGACACTTCACTTTTATTCACCTCTCTCTTCTAAGCTTAAATAGCTTTCTTTAAACTTTCTTTGTGCTCTTGATATAAGTGTGCCTACAGAGTTTTTATCTACTCCAATTATTTCTGCAATTTCACTATATTTGTATCCTGAAAATTTAAGAACCAGACACATACGATCCCTAGGTGGAAGTGCATTCAGTACTTTTTTAGTTAAATCTACCTCACAATTGTTAATTGCAGCTTCTTCAATTGAAATAACGTTATCTGTTTCTTTTTTATAAATCATCTCATTTTTTCCTTCATGAATTTTTTTATTTCTTATATAATTGTAGGAAGTATTGGTAGAAACCTTATTTAACCATGCAGCAATGTTATTGTGGTCAGGTGGTGAATTATATAACTTCATAAATACTTCCTGTGCCAAGTCTTCAGCTGCATGCATGTCCCCAGTAAGGTAGGAAATTCTTCTGAAGATGGTGTCATAATATTTCTCATATACAGCTTTAAAATTTTGCTCATATTTTTTCTTTTTAAAATAACTGATAACACCCATATTTTTGACTGTATTCCTCCTTCTAGGTAACCTTGTTCAAAAGCTTTTGATTAATATATTCTAGAATATACCTGATACCTTTTTTGTTAAATTTGGTATCTATAATATTAACACATAAGTATTAAAAATTATGACAAGAATTATGATATAATTAATAAACTATTTTAAAATCATGAAAAATAACAATTTTAAATGGAGGTATGCTATAATGAACAAAATTAAATTAAACAAAGAAAAAAAGCAAGAAATGATTTCTACAATAAAGGATTATTTTCTAAACGAAAGAGATGAAGAATTAGGCGATTTGGCCTCAAGCTTGATACTAAATTTTATAGTAGAAGAATTAGCTCCAGAATTTTATAATCAGGGAGTTTATGATTGTTATAAATATATTACTGATAGAAATGAAGATTTATTATCCCTTCAAATATATTAACTCATATGCAAATTAGGAGAATGTTAAAAATATGATATATAAACATGAAGATAAACGTACTAAAGAATTGAGAGTTGATTGTAAAAAATGTTTTGGATTATGCTGCGTTGCATTATACTTCTCAGCGTCCGAAGGTTTTCCAACTAACAAAGATGCAGGTAAATCCTGTATAAATTTACAACCTGACTTTGCCTGTTCTGTTCACAAAAATCTTAGGAACAAAGGCCTTAAAGGTTGTACTTCCTATGATTGTTTTGGTGCTGGTCAAAAATTAGCCCAGATTACCTGCAGCGGACGTGATTGGCATCAAGGCTCTGAATACGCTAAGAAAATGTTTGATGCCTTTTTAATTATGAGACAGCTTCACGAAATACTATGGTATCTTTCTGAAGCACATACCCTACAAACAGATAGCAATATCAAAAAAAATATAAACTCCTTAATTGAAAATACCGAAGGCCTTACTCTTCTTGACATTGATTCTCTATTATCACTAGATGTAGAAACTCATAGAAACAAGGTTAATGTAATACTTAGAAATACAAGCGAGCTTATACGTTCCAGAGCTCATAGAAAAAACCCTTTATCTCACAGATTAGATTATTTTGGTACAGACCTGAGAAAAACTAATCTTAGAGGTGCAGACTTAAGGGGAACATGCCTTATTGCTGCAAACCTTAGAGGAGTTGATTTAAGTTATGCTGATCTCATTGGAGCTGACCTGCGAGATGCTGATCTCAGCGAAGCCAATCTCTCAAAAAGCATCTTTCTTACTCAGTCTCAAATCAATACAGCTAAGGGTAATTCCCATACAAAACTGCCTATAATGATAATCCGCCCAAGCTATTGGTCAAAATAATTATAGCTAATATTATTAAATAAACAGAGTTCTTGGCATCAGATGGAGTTTTGACTCCACCTGATGCTTATTAACAGGCTTCTTAGTGCTTCAAGCACTTAGAAGGCGTTATCCTTTAGGGGAAATCGTTATCCAGGGATGTAGCTGCTCTTTACTCCCACTTGGATAAGGGAGTATTAGAGCAGATAGTCATCGGATAAACATCCTATGTTATAATTAGAATATAAATAACTTAACTTTCTCACATATAAGATTTTGATTTAATATAAAAATAACGCGAAACATTTTTTAGAGGACAATTGACAGAGGACAGAGGACAGTGAAGGTAAGTTTTCTTCCTTATGTCAGAAAACTAATTTATTTTTTTAGGCTTGTTTTGCTAATGCAAAACAAACTCCAAATTTATATAAGTCAGCAATATTTTGCTTTATCCAAATAAGTCATTAGAAATTTAATTAAAGATTTTTCGTAGTGCAGCGAAGAAAAATCCTCCTTCACTGTCCTCTGTCAATTGTACTCTGTCCTCTCAAAAATATTGCTTCGCAAAGTTTTTAAACTGCGAAAGTTGAGTAAATAAGCTATACTATAATATAAGGAATGAGGGGTTAGTTTATGTTTCATGTAGTTGATTTTGAAAAATGGGAAAGGCGTGAACACTTTAAATATTATACTGAACGGCTTAAATGTGCCTATAGTATTACCGCAAATCTTGATGTTACTTTATTTAAGGAATCATTAAGAAAAAATAATTTAAAATTTTATCCTTCATTTATCTATTGTGTTAGTTATAACATAAATTCTATGCCGGAATTTCGTATGCGTCTTGGGGAAAACAGCCAATTAATTGTATATGATATTGTCCATCCTAACTATACAATTTTTCATAAAGATGATCATACATTCTCGGACATTTGGTCAGAATATACAGATGACTTTTATAAATTTTATGATAATTATAAATGTGATATGAAAAAATACTCACATATTAAAGGTGTAAAAATTAAGGCAAACCAGCCTAAAAATTTCTACTGCATATCTTGTGTCCCATGGCTCACATTTACAGGATATTCAACATACAGCAGCGAATCAAGTCCATCTTTAATGCCAATTATAACCTATGGGAAATATCATGAAGAAAATGGAAAATGGTTAATGCCATTTACTGTGACAATATCACATGCAGTGGCTGATGGATATCATGTAAGTAAATTAATTAACAGCATCCAAGAAACAATAGATAAACAGAGTTTCTTGGTATCAGATGGAGTTTTGACTCCACCTGATGCTTAGAAATCATTATCCAGGGACGTAGCTGCTCTTTACTCCCACTTGGAAAAGTGGGAGTATTAGAGTAGCTAGTCATCGGATAAATTTAATATTGAAAAAAGTAAATCAGTTTTATGATTAATGCGCTATTGCAAGTTATGTAGTCAATTTAATTTACCATATGAATATTAATATATATTATAGATAATAATATATATTACAGATATGAAAGGATGTGTACAAAATGGCATTAAATAATGCAATGACCGCTGATTTTTTACGATCTGCATATGGTGGAGAAAGTATGGCTCATATGAGATATCTCATTTGGGGAGATCATGCTGAGAAAGCTGGATATCCTAACATTGCCAGACTTTTTAGAGGCATAGCCTATGCAGAATGGGCACATGCTAAAAATCATTTCAATGTACTTAAAAATCAAGTTGGTGACAATACAGTTGCAGCTGGTGCTGTATTTGGAAATACCGATATTGTAGAAAACCTTCAGGGAGCAATAAATGGAGAACTTCATGAAGTAGATCAAATGTATCCTGTATATCTTGAAACTGCAAGATTTCAAAATGAAAAAGATGCTGAAAGATCATTTCATTTTGCACTAGAAGCTGAAAAAATACATGCCAATATGTTTAAGGGGGCACAGGAAGCAGCTAAATCAGGAAAAGATATTCCAAATCAAAAGATATATGTTTGTCCAATTTGCGGATATACATACATGGGTGATAATGTCAGTGATTGTCCAGTTTGTGGTGCAAAAAAAGAAATTTTCAAAGAATTTTAATATCAACAATATTTTTAACGTTTTCTCATAAACAGAATTCTTGGTTTCAGGTGGAGTTTTTTTTTCCATCTGAAACTTATTAACAGGATTCTTAGTGCTTTAGCACTTAGAAGGCGTTATCCTTTAGGGGAAATCGTTATCCAGGGGCGTAACGGCCGTTATCCCCCACTTTATAAGAAGATGGGGGTATTACGGCTGGTAGCCATCGGACAAATACATTGAGCCTGTATCAAAATAATTTTGATACAGGCTCAATCTTAAATTAACAATCTAGCATAGTTTTTCCTTCACCACACAGCTTTTCAAAATCTTTTGTAAATGCCTTTATTGCACAATCAACTGCATCTAATTTAATTAATCCTTCAATTACATCTGGAGCAACTGTTGCGGCGCCAACACCATATTTCGCTAATTCTAAAACTTGTTGTGAATTTTTAAAACTTGCTGCAAGAACTTCTGTTTTTAAATCATTTTTTTTAAATATATCATGAATATCTTTTGCAACTTTTATACCATCTGCACCTATGTTGTCAATTCTATTTACATATGGAGCTGCATAGCTAGCACCAGCTTTTCCTGCCAAATAAGCCTGCATCTGTGTATAGACAGCAGTTGCTGTAATATTAGTACCTTCTGCTGCAAGAGCTTTTATTGCCTTTAATCCTTCTCTTGATACTGGAACCTTTACATAAGTACTAGACCCCAATTCTTGTTGAATTTTATGTGCCTCTCTAACCATTGATTCAGCACCTTTGGAAACAACTTGTACGTGAAGTTCTGCATCTTTTCCAATAAACTTTCTAATTGCCTTTAATACCTCATAGGGATTTTTTCCTTCTTTAGCTAGGATAGATGGATTAGTAGTTACTCCATCTATTGGATAATAAGCATACATTTCCTTAATTCGATCTAAATTTGCAAAATCTACAATAAGTTTCATAAATCTGATTTCCTTTCTTCCATTGCATATTGCAATTTATTTTAAGCTTCAATAATGAGGCTTTTTACTCCTGCGTTTCTTGCAACTTCTCTAAACTCATTCATTTCACCTTCAGTATACATTTTAGGATTATCGTAAAAGCAATATTCTTCTTCCACTAAATTATACTTTGCCTTGGCAAGAGGATTATAATTCAATAACTCATATTTTACATCTGGATAAATACCAGTGATAAATTTACCTATAGCATAGATATTTTCTTTAGTTGCCGTCATTTTGGGAATAAGCGGCGTTCTAATAATTACCTTATTTTTTTTATTCGATTCCAATATAAATTTTATATTTTCTTTTATTTCATCATTGTAAACTCCAGTTAACTCTTTATGTTTTTCCCTATTAAATACTTTTAAATCTGCATAAATAGAATCCAAATAAAAAAGAGCATCCTTAATTGTATCTTTAGCTGCGTAAAGTGAGGTTTCTATTGCTGTATGAATTCCATTTTCTTTTAACATCTTTAGTAGGGATATTGCAAAGTCTTTCTGAAAAAGTGGTTCTCCTCCTGATAAGGTAACTCCTCCACCATATTTAAAAAATGCTTTATCTTTTAACACAAACTTCACTAATTCCTCCACAGTATATAACTTACAATCCATAGTCAAGCATCCTGCTGGGCATGCATCTATAGGATCTTTCCACTCATCTGCCGCATTTTTATCAATATAAAGCTTGTTGTTCTTTAAAATAATGGATTTATTTTTGCACACTTTAGTACAGCTTCCACAGTGTATACACTGATTTTCTAAGTACATGAGCTTAGGCTCTAAGGAAAATCCCTCTGGATTCTGGCACCACACACATCGAAGTGGACATCCCTTTAAAAAGATTGTGGTTCTAATTCCATCTCCATCATGCGTTGAAAATCTCCTAACATCAAATACTTTACCAATCATTTAATCACCTGCACTTATATATTACCATAACTTGTTCTAGCAATAATTTCATTTTGAAGTTCTCCTGCCAATTCTGTAAAATAAGCAGTATATCCTGCAACTCTAACAGTTAAACTTCTATAATTTTCAGGATTCTTTTGTGCTGCAATCAAATCTTCTTTTCTCACTACGTTGAATTGTATATGTGGTATTTCTAAATCCACAAAAGTTCTTAGAAATTTAGCAAACTTATCTATATTGTTTTCAGTCTTAAAGAATTCAGGTAAAAACTTCATATTTAAGAGTCCACCATTAGTAGTTAAGTAATTGTCCAATGAAGAAACAGACTTTAATACTGCTGTGGGGCCGGCGATATCTCTCCCATATACAGGAGACATACCTCCATCTGCCAGAGGTGTTTTTGCATATCTTCCATCTGACGAAGCTCCAACATTTTCTCCCATAGGTACGTGAGCAGAGACTGTATACATTCCTGTATGATATCTGCCGCTACGATAATTTGTATAGCAACTTAACTTTTTACTGAAAAATCTTGCCCACTTTGCGCCAAGTTCATCAACATAGTCAATGTCATTGCCATACTTTGGTGCACGCTTAAGCAGCATAGTACGTATTACTTCATATCCTTCAAAATTATTTTGCAGTGCTTTTAGTAAATCTTCTTTTGATATTCTCTTTTCTTCATATACTAAAAGTTTAATAGCAGCTAAACTGTCTGCCAGGTTAGCTATTTGTATCATCTGAATTCCTGAAAAGTTATAAACAGCTCCTCCTTTTGTAACATCCATTCCCTTTTCAATACAATTGTCAATTACAGAAGATAAAAATGGGGATGGCAATATATCCATGTGTGCTTTTTCTATCTCTTCACAAGCTAGTATCATTTTATCCATAAAATAAGTTATATTCTTTGCAAAAGCTCCTTCCAATTCTTCAAAAGTTTCATAATCAGTTAAATTTCCTAAATCAGGGCCAATTTTGTCCCCACTTAATAGAGACTTTCCATTGTTTAAAGTTAACTCCAATGTTTTGTCTAAATTAAACATAGCAGCATCACTCCAGCCAAGATTATTGCCTTGGGTAGTGATTTCCACACATCCTACAACAGCGTAATCCCTTGCATCTTTTTCTTTTACACCTAACTTCATCATGGAAGAAATAATAGCTTCATCGTTAAAAAATTGTGGCATTCCACTTCCCTTTGACACTACTTTTACTGCTTCCTTTAAAAACCTCTCATTAGTTTTTTTGTGAAGCCTTACTGATAAGTTAGGCTGTGGTAATCCTAAATGCTCTTGTGCTTTTAAAAATAGAAAAGATAACTCATTAAAAAAATCATTACCTTTTTCATCTTGGCCGCCAATTACAACATTGAATCCAATTGGAAAACCTGCAAAAAACTTTGCACTGTGTGAGTTTCTCAAATAGACAATTTGATTGAATTTAAGCCAAAGACATTCTATAATTTCCAAAGCTTTTTGATTATCAATTTTTCCACTGTCAATGTCTTTTTTATAAAAGGGATACAAGAATTTATCCATTCTACCTGGTGAAAAAGAAGATGCATTTGATTCCATGTGAAGAATAACAAATAAAAACCAAACAGACTGTACAGCTTCATGAAAAGACTTTGGAGGATTCATACTCAAGCTTTTACAATTTGCTGCAACCTGAAGCATGTTGGCCCTATTTTCTTCATTTGATTCTTCCTTTGATCTCTCTATTAAAAGATCATGATATCGCATCATAAACCTTTGGGTACCTTCCATTACCAAAATAACACTGTTATAAAAATCCTGCTGCTTTTTACTAGCATCTTTTAATCTCACAGCAGCTTGATTTTTTAATCCCTCAGGTCCGTATTTTAACCAGCTTTCACAATCTGGACAAATATGCCCCTGCGCATGATCTTTTTGATTGATTTTAACTACCTTTGCAATTTCATCTATCTCTTTTCCATACCGTTTTCTAATTACATCTTCTAAGGATTTTCCATTAAAATATGGTTTAATAATTTCTCTAAAAGTAGTAATATCTTCTTTTCTTACATTAAATCTATCTTGAGGCCTTGTTGGAAGGGTTTCTATTTCACGATCAACCCAAGAACTTCCGCTTTCAGGAAATACAACACCATATCTTACACCCATTGTACGATTTCCAACAATCATCTCTTCTGGTTCTACCGCGATATTCAAGTGTGTCAATGCATTTTTTAGAGCAAGTGCCCTTTTAATAATAATGGGTTTATCTTCATTTTCTTTATATGTTTTTGTGATAATAAGTGCTTGCTCAATAGATACGTATCTCGGCTCATCCATCATTTTTTTCTTCAGCCAAGCTATTCTGTCAGTTTGAATTAACTCTTCCATACAACTCACCTCTTTATTACCTATAGAATATTTTTATTATTATCTATTATTTGCACTTATATTATACAGTGCTTTTTAGTTTTTTACAATAATATTTGTATTGTTTTGTATTTATTTTTATTATTTATTATTGTTTTCTGTTTATATTATGATATGCTCTTTAAGGCATTTGAAAGAAAATAACAAGTCAAAGATGCGACGAATATTTTTTATCGGACAAGGAGTCAGGTTCCGCAGATAGTAAATCCTATCTAAGGGTTCTACCGACGCAGTATGATAAAAAATAGGCTAGCATACTCAATGTTGTATTTTATACATAAAATATAAACAGTGTCTAATTTTTCCTTTATAAAATTTGCATATTCGTTCATGAGTGAACCTCCTTAAAAATCAATGTAATTAAGGGGCTTCGCCACATTTTTTCTACTATTTGTCAAGTCTTTTTCAAGATTTTGATAAATTTATTATGTAAAAAAAGAACAGGTATGTATTTTTAAACACACTCTGTTCCATAACTATAGCTTGTTTCAGAAATTGAGCAATTTTAATGACTATCATCATGTGAGTTTATACTTAAATATGATAGTTTTTATCGGCTCAACTTCTGAATCCAAACCTATTCATTTTTTCACAATGTTATTTTTTCTGTGGCTTCACAATATAAATTTTTCCTGTCTTGGGGTCCAAAACGGCAGATCCTACATTGCCACTTGAACTTTTATCTTTCATCTGCGTGGTTAATTCTTTCGGATTATTGATCTTTATAAGCTGTTTTTGGTTTAAAATGATCACCAAGTTTTTCATGTTTATATTCCAGAAAATCATAATTGAAAGTAAAAGTCCGCAGATAAAAACAAGCATAACATCAACAAGATTTACCACGCTTTCCATGGGACTTATCTCTTCCCTGTAACTGGCTCTTTTGGATTGAAGTCGTCCTCTGTTCAACATAATCTTCTCCTTTTCCTGTATAAATTACTTCACCCCGGTTTTAGAAGTATCTTTGCTTTTACTCTCGTCGGTTTTAATAATATACATTTTTTTTGTCACCGGATCTTCATAAACCTGTCCCATATCTTGATAACTATTACTCTTTGTCTTGTTAATCTGGTTACTCGCATTCATTTTAATATTCCAGAGAGAAGCAATTGAAACCATTAAGCCGCAGGCGAAAATCAGCATGATGTCAATCAAATTGACCACACTTTCCATCGGGTTAATTGCCTGCCGATTATTTTTTCTTCTAGACTTGATTAATCTTCTTCTCATAGCTTTTTTTCATTCCTTTCTCATCAATTAAGCCGATTAGCTTATCAGGAACATCAATGATTTTATCCATCAAACTTTCTAGGATAGCTTCATTGGTGCTGATATAACCCTCATACCAGTGACCTCTCAAATAGGAAATTGAGAAACAAATCGCTGCGACGAATACTCCGGATATGGTCGTATCAAAACCGACGCCGATAGAGCTGGAAAGAGTCTTGATATCGCCCTTCCCCAAGGCTACGATTCCGGGACCCAATGGAATCAAGGTGCCCATCAGGCCGATCATTGGCCCCAGTTTGGCGATTAGATCAGTAGGCGCCATAATTTTCCGATAATAAGCGTCTTCTATGCTTATTAGTTTTTGCGCATAGGCTGCCAGAGAATTTTCTGGCATATTTTCGGCCTCAGTTAGTTTTACGGCGAGCTGTTTCTGACGCTTAAGCAGTTTGCTGTCCTTGATGATTTGTAGGGCGAGCTCCTTCCCCACACGGTTGATTTTCTTTAATAGTTCCGGAATGTCTTCTTTCATTTTTCTACGTTCTATGATGTACTCCATCAGGAGATCCCCAATTTGCCAGATTGTGATGACAATCATAATAAGCAGGACAACCATACAAGGGTTGAGAATGCCTTGGCCGAAAGTGTGAAGAATATTTCTTAAAAAATTTCCTATCATAATAACCTCCAAATTTTCGTGATAAGGTAGTTGGTTAGTTTCAATTTGAGAGCTAACCGACTATCCTTTTTTTCTTAAATGTAAAACTATTATTTCTATCAATTCACGAACGATAGCGTTTGTTTATTATTGTGAGGCAAACGCTGTCGTTTGATTAGCGCAATGATAGAATGCCCTATTGCCTGATAACAAATGCCTTCTTAATTCTTAACTATTACTGCACTACAGGGCTAAATCCAAAGTTTCTGAAAACACTGCTACCGTCTGTTTTAGCAATATCTGCTTTGAGAAAATCAACAAGTGCCTGGGCTGCTGGTTTTCTGACAGTATCATTCATGGCAGCATTCGTGACGCCAATAGGATAGATGATATTAACATCTTTGCTATCTAACACGATAAGATTAGAATTAGTTTTAGCGTCAGTTGCATAGACAGAACCGAGTTGGTTCACATTATTAGCAACAGCGTCCAGCACATTGGTAACGTTGCTATATAGCGTTGCATGAGTTAAGATGTCATTCCATGTAGTGCTGTCGATGGCATCGAATACCTGCTTTGTGTAGGTTCCTGCTGGTACAACAGCCGGGTCTCCAACGGCAATTGTCGTGCCGGGATTATCATTCAACCAACCTAATACGTCTGAATATTGAAGGCTGTTTTCTGTAAGACCGGTGCTTGGATTTGCGATGAGCATCAATTTGTTATTAAGCAAATTGTATACCGTGCTAGCTTGTATGATATTTGCAGTGACCGCAGAATTCATTCGCGCCAAGTCTGCAGAGAGGAAAACATCAGCGCTATGATTGGGATCCGCTTTCATCTGATTGAGCAGATTTCCGGAGCTGTCATAGGTCACATTAACCTTTGTGTTGGGATTCTGGTCCTCAAACGTTCTTAGCAGGGTGCCGCTCGGATACACTCCGTTCACCCGCTCACCAAGAGAATAACTCGTGCTGGCGGCTGCCATTAAATTAAGCGTTGTTGTTGAATTGGTGCCGGTGGACGCCGCAAATGTAGGAGTCGCGAGGCCCAGCATTAGTACTATGCTCAGCGCAAAGGATGAAACGAACTTTAAGAGTTTATTGGATTTCATTATTTATCACTCCTTAATAATTTTTTTGTAAATGTGCCATGAATCAAGGCATTTGTTATGAAGGCTTAAGGCACTCTATCATTGCGCTAATCTGGACTAAGAAAATATATATCTTTTCAACGTGTACCGTTTAACAGCAGTGCACGTTGAAATCTAAGTTAAGCACATTTTCTCTTATTTTTATCAATTCCCGGAGCGTTTACTGCTCGCGGCTTTTTCTGTATCGCCTAAATCCTCCTAGACCCGCTAAGGCTGTATCGGAATGCTAAATCCACGGCCTTGGAAAACACCGTCTGGATTAACGATATCTGCTTTGAGAAAATTAACAAGTGCCTGGGCTGCTGGTGCTCTGCTGACATTATCATTCATGGCAGCATTCGTGATGCCAATAGGATAGATGATATTAACATCTTTGCTATCTAACACGGTAAGCTCAGGTCGACGTCTAGCGTCAGTTGCATAGACAGAACCGAGTTGGTTCACATTACAAGCAACAGCATCCAACACATCGGTATCATTGCTATATAGCGTTGCATGAGTTAAAATGTTATTCCATATAGTGCTGTCGATGGCATCGAATACCTGCTTTGTGTAGGTTCCTAATGCTACAACAGCCGGGTCTCCAACGGCAATTGTGCCGGGATTATCATTCAACCAATCTAATACGTCTGAATATGAAAGGCTGTTTTCTGTAAGACCGGTGCTTGCATTTCCGACGAGCACCAATTCGTTACTAAGCAAATTGTATACCGTGTTAGCTTGTATGATATTTGCAGTGACCGCAGAATTCATTCGCGTCAAGTCATCAGAGAGGAAAACATCGGTGCTATGATTGGGATCCGCTTTCATCTGATTGAGCAGATTTCCGGAGCTGTCATAGGTCACATTAACCTTTGTGTTGGGATTCTGGTCCTCAAACGCTCTTAGCAGGGTGCCGCTCGGATACACTTCGTTCACCCGCTCACCAAGGGAATAACGCGTGCTGTAGTCTGCCATTAAATTAAGCGTTGTTGTTAAATTGGTGCCGGTGGACGCCGCAAATGTAGGAGTCGCGAGGCCCATCATTAGTACTATGCTCAGCGCAAAGGATGAAACAAACTTTAAGAGTTTATTGGATTTCATTATTTATCACTCCTTAATAATTTTTTTGTAAATGTGCCATGAATCAAGGCATTTGTTATGAAGGCTTAAGGCACTCTATCATTGCGCTAATCTGGACTAAGAAAATATATATCTTTTCAACGTGTACCGTTTAACAGCGGTGCACGTTGAAAGCTAAGTTAAGCACATTTTATCTTATTTTTATAAATTCCCGGAGCGTTTACTGCTCGCGGCTTTTTCTGTATCGCATAAATCCTCCTAGACCCGCTAGGATAACAATAAATAAAAGCAATACTCTAATGATGATCGGATTATTTTGGATTGCATTCTGGACAACCTCGTAAACGTTCGCACTTTTTGAAACTGGTTTCGTTGCTTTTGCTGTCGATTTGCCCGAGGTATTGCTAGCATCTTTTACAGGTGCTGGTTTTTTTACCGTGTTTGTTTGCACGGGTTCTGGTTTCGACGCTGTAACCGATTTGTTTGTTATCGGTGTAGTATTAGGGCTGTTCGATGCTACTAATTTAGTCGCTTGAGCAGCAAGTGCGGTGCTGCCAGGCTTACCAGAAACAATTGGATTGCTATTGCCCTTTGGATTGTTATTACCTGTTGGATTATTATTACCTGCTGGATTGTTACCACCAGTTGAATTATTACCACCAGTTGAATTGTTACCACCAGTTGAATTGTTACCACCAGTTGAATTGTTACCACCAGTTGAATTGTTACCACCAGTTGAATTATTACCACCAGTTGAATTGTTACCACCAGTTGAATTATTACCACCAGTTGAATTGTTACCACCAGTTGAATTGTTACCACCAGTTGGATTATCGCTAGAAGTATTGTTGTCGCCGATACCGGGCTGGTTGCCCGAGCCGGCAATTGGGCCTCCGTTTGTGGCGATGCCTTTATCGACGTCGCCGAAACTGTTGTTGCCTGAGATGTCGAGCCCGCTTAGATCCTGTGTGGTACTGCCTATAATGCCGCCGACGTAGATATAATCTGGGTTAATCGGTCTATTCGGATTCCCTGGATAGCTGTTATCCACGGCATTGGGGTCAACCGTGCTGATTACCTTTCCAGAGTTGGTGGAGTCCGTAATCTTTATGCTCGTTTTGCCATCGATGCCCCATGAGGGGCCTGCAACGCCGACGATACCGCCTAGGTTATTCGCCGTGCCCGTGACGACACCGGAGTTTTGACAGCCTTTGATGTTCACGGTGAGGTCAATTGCACCACCGAGTATTCCGCCGGCAGAATTCATATAAGGCGGATTGTATATTCCCGTCGCACCCGACGATGTCTTAGCTGTTGAGATGACTTTTCCTGTGTTGCTGCAGTTGATGAAGTCGGCGGTGCAATTGTCGCCTTCGGTTTCCCCGCAGATTCCGCCGATTGTTAATTCGCCGGTGATATTGCCTGAGTTTACGCAGTTAATAATAACCGAATGCGTCGGCACTGCAACGTCAAATCCGCCGAGCTCACCGACAATGCCGCCGATCGTGCCAAGTTTACCTCCCGTGATATTGCCGCTGTTCGTACAGTTCGAAATGGTACTGTTCTGCGCAGCATACGCAATACCGCCGGCAAGGCCTTGGGGTGAGTTGATATCCGCTTTGTTGTGGCAATTTTCGATGAGGCCGTCTTTGATTGTATTGACGATACCTCCGCCTCCGACAGACCCCAAGTTAAGCGAGCCATCAACGGTCAGGTTTTTAATCGTAGCGCCTTCGCAGTCGCTGAAGAGTGAGGAATTTTTGATAGTCACTGTATATCCCGCGCCATCGAACGTGCCGGCGTAACGATTATAAGCTAAGCCGTCGGTTAATTCTCCTATTCCCGAGAATTGCGACGACGGCACTTTGGACATATCAATGTTGTTCACAAGCCGGCCGTTAATCTTGTTTTGCGTGCCTGATGCCACATTATTGTTTACGGTCTGATAGAACCAGAGGATGTCGCTCACAGTTGACAGCAAATAAGTCCCGTCCGCGTCGGTAAGAGGCGGCTGCAATTTGTAGATGTATATACCGGGCGAACCTGAAGTTGCTTTCGTAAGAGAGAAGCTATCGGGGTTGGAGGCACCATTTGCGTTCGAATTCCCGCTATCAACCGTAAACGTCGTATTGTCTAGCGCGTCGCTAATGCCCGAATTGATCGAGCCGTTCTTAATATAGTAGTTGCCCGTATAAACCGCCGGAGCCGCTGTGACCTTGCCGACAATCCCTCCTGCATTCAGCTTGGAGTCCGCTGCGGTGACGTTGCCGAGATTGAAGTTAGCTGCGATGGCCGAGTGGGACGAGTCGTTTTTGCCTACAATTCCGCCGGCAGAAGCATCCGAACTGGTGACCGCGGCTTTATTGTACGATTGCAAAACACTTGTGCCAGTGCCGTAAATGGCACCGACGATGCCGCCGGTACTGCCGCCGGAACCGCTGACCGCGCCGGTGTTGAATACGTTGTTGAACTTCGTGCCGGTGGCTTGCCCGGCAACGCCGCCGGTATTGCCGCCGCCGCTGACTGCACCGCCGCCGCTCCATAGTTTATGGGCTGCGTCGTAAACGCCGTTGCCGCTTTGCTTGATAATGCCGTTTTTAATCGAACCGACGATACTCCCTGTGTTGGTTCCGCCGCTGATATTGCCAGTATTGAAGCAAGAGAGCATCTCCCGGTCCAATTCTTTCGTCTGATCCGTCCCGTCAAACGTGCCCGCGATGCCGCCGACATTGACGTTACTGCCTTGTGCCGCCGTGACGGAAATACTGCCATTGTATATTGTTTTGCCGTAATGGCTACTGCCGTAGTTCGAGACTCCGACGATGCCGCCGATATTCGCTCCGTCAGAGGCTGTGCCGGATATCGACACGCTGCTTATGGTTGGCGGGTAGATGCTACTACCGGTCGATGCGCCCACAAGACCTCCGACGTTCGCGCCTTCGAAGGCTCCGGTAATGGTACCTGCCATCGATACACCGGTAACAATACCGCCGCTGCCCAAGTAGTTGACCAAACCGCCGACGTCTGAGCTTCCGTCCGTTACCACGCGGGCGATTTTGATCGTGTGATTCCCGCCTGAAATCGTTCCTACAAACGGATGGTCCTTGGTGCCGATACCGGCGAAAGCCGTTCCTGTCATGTCAATATCGTTTTTTATAGTAGCGTTGATAGCGGTATAGCCCAAAGTATTGACCGCGTCCGCAAACGCCAGCACGTCGGCCGGAGTGTATAAGTTGTAAGAACCCTCGTTGCCGTAGACGGAAGACATGGTAAGGCTGGTGATTGCCCTCGTCAGCGTTATACTTCCGTCCGTAGATCCAGCGATAGCAATGGTCCCGAGGCTTTCCTGAGTTGGTACCGTGTACAGGGTAGAGTCAGGAAAGTTCATCGACGTCAGGCCATCGCCCGTGGCTTTCGCGCGTATGGACGGGTCGGTGAACAGCACCATTGGATTATAGGGTGAGACGGTGACCTTACGCGTACCCTCGCTGTCGAAAGGCAGTATTTTGAACACCAGCTTGAGATCAACTGTCTCACCCTTTTTAATAATAGGGGTCACTCCGTCCGATTCGACCCATATATCCTCGGTATAATATTGTAGATCCTGGAACGGCAGATTTTCGGGGACATTCAACTTTCCCCCAAAAATTCCGGCGTTGGCCGCTTTAGTGGCGGCAGAATCCAATTGTAAATCCGATGTAAAGTTATTATTGGTATAATACATGATCGTTGCTTCAAATCCGTACACGTCCTTATCGGTGGGTGCCGTAATCTTTGCAGTGACCGTAGTGGGCTGCTCGTTGCCGCCAACATTGGCGGTAGGCGTGTCAAACACCACGCTGGCGTAAAATAAAGTATGCAGATTGGCGGCGGAACCGCTGAGTGAAGCGATGGAGGCCTTACCAGCCATTACTGCGCCACAGATTTTGGTATAGGTGTCAAGTTCTGCGCTGGTTTCACCTGGATCCGTGAACAGCACCAGCTGGTCTTCCAAACTGTCGACATTGACAGTAAGGTCTTCCGTCGCCGACTTCGCCGTGCCGACTACCTTAAACTTCAAGATAAGAGTAAGCGGTGTGCCTGCAGTGATAACCTTCGTTTGCTCCACCGGATCACAGGCAAAACTCACATGTCCGGCCACCGAGGTATCCACCGTCAGACCCCTTATCCCGATGTTTGCGGCTTGAGTGGCAATTAGATCCGGCATTATCTTGCCGTAAGGCGTATCGTCACTGGAAGGGTCTTTAAACGTTACCTTAAAGCCGTACGCGTCCACTTCCGAGTTGATTGTCGCCTTGACTGTAAGCGTGTCACCGATTTTACCGGAATCCGGGCCGTCCACCGCAAGTGTAAAGTTTGGGGTCGGCAAAGTCTTCGTTTTCGCAGTAATACTGCTCAATTCTTTACCATCGATGTCCAAAGCCTTGACAGTAAACGTATAATCTGTGTCAGCAGTTAAACCAGTGACATTGTACTCCGAGTCAGTTTTTGTGCAAGTAGCTATCTTTGTAATATCATTAAACACTTCATAAGTGTTTATATCTGAATTAGCCGATTGTGGCCAGTTTAATGTCAGAGTAGTTGATTTAATATTCTTGACACTAAGCACATCAGTTGGCACCCCTGAAGGTGCCGCTTGAACGGTGACGGCGCAATTCGCCGTAAATCTCCCGTCAGTTGTAGTGACAGTAATGTTTGCTGTACCTGCCGCCATTGCGGTGACGATACCATTTGCATCTACTGTAGCTACGGCTGTATTGTCCGAAGCCCATGTGACACCTTTATTCGCGGTATCCGCCGGAGCTACCGTAGCTGTAAGCTGGCTGGTGCTGCCGACATCAATAGAAGCGCTTGTCCTATCTAATGTGACGCCTGTAATACCTGATGAAGGTGCCAATGCTTTAGTCTTGAACAAGATTTCATACGCATTGGTTGTTAATGTAACAGGTGTTTGGTCCGCCGTGATACCTGAACTTACTTTTACTTTATAAGAAGTGCTAGGTTCCAATTTTGTTGTTGGAGAAACAAAAAGGCTTCCATTAAGACTCTTATTCATAGTAACATTAGTAGCTACACTACTTTCTGTGGCATCGGCATTTACTTTTACCAGTGTTACTAGACCTTTGTTGTTAGTATAGTTGCTATATGTATCTGACTTACCAAGGATATTTTCATTGAATGCAATTTGAAAATTAGGTAAGAGGTCTACTCCATTTCCGTCTGCACCATTGAATTGACTAGCAGGATATGAAGCATTATTAGGTATTCCTGCTTTCAATTCCCTACTAGCAGTATAATTACCACTGGAAGAACTATAGTCAGAATCAGACGCATCACTTAAATAAACACCTATTAATGATGCATTATTAATAGTGCTATCTCCCACAATCGACGTATCATTCGGGTATGAATAAGGCGATGCTGTAACCGCCCAAACCTGCGCGGTATTACTGAAAAGCATTACAAATATAAGTAAAAATGTAAAAAATCGAGCACTATATCGTCTAATTTTTCTTCCCACATTGGGAATAATACTTTTACACATAAAACTCCCCCATTTTTCTTATAATTTACCATAAGTAAATAATATTACAGTACATATTGATTATATTTTGATTAGGCCACAAAAATTTTGTAATTACTACCATCGTTGATACATTTATAAACTCTCAACAAATCACAGCTATACAAGCTTGTACATAAAAATTGGTTTGAAAATAAAGCATCACGTTTCAAAAATACAAAAAATTTAAAAAGACAAATATGCTCTCTTTTTTACTTTTGTTTCAATTTGTATCCCCTCCTAAAAAATATAATTTAGTACAAAAGTAAACATACAAGGATATTTTTATACTAAATTATATTATATAGCATAACATGACATAACAATACAATTTTGTAATTATATTATATCACATAACAGTACAATTTTGTAATTATATCATATGACACAACACGACATAACATTACATAACAACACAATTTTGTAATTTATATTTTCTAAATATGAAGGGTTGGGGTACCTGTAGTAATGGAGCAGAAAGTTACAACTTGATCTCAATTATTCCCATATATACAACAAACACTTACTAATCCTAAGCTTAGCAATTTATTGTTATTACAAATTTACAGTATCATTCATACAGGCTTTATTTTTGTTGAAATATAACTTACTTAACAAATTTCCTTAGCGTACGCTAAGGAAAATACAACCCCATAAATGTAATAATTCAGGCTGAAATGTTACGTCTTTCTAATATGCCCATATGGAATTAGAGCTAATATTATAGGAAAATTTAAAAATACAAAAACACCTTTTCATATAGACATGGGAGTTGGAGATGTTATAGTTTCTAAAGCCAAATGTTAATAGAAATTGAATTTGCAAAGGTAATTGAAGTAATATATTCTTTTTTGAATCCTGTATTTGAGGCAGTGGTAAATGAAAATGAAATGTTTGAAACCTGGAATCCTTCTTTACTTAAATATGAGAAGAATTTTTAAATTAAAATAGACTAAAATAAAAAAGAAGGGGATTTTCCCAAATATTCAGCATTTCTTTGAAAATGCCTAAACATCTGCTGGAAATTTAATCCCCATTTTTCTTCTTGCTTCATCCATTATGCTAAGTTCCATAAGAGAACATTTATTATACACATCTGCATTTCCCTTTATTTGAATAAGCCTAATTAACTCTTCTACTTCGTAATACATATTGTTATCACATTTATTGATACTTATATGTTCTTCTTTTCCATTATTATATATAATAGTAACTTCCCTTGTATCAGCTATTTCTTTTATGATCATGCATCCCTTCTCACCTTGAATTTGACTTGGTAATTTAGAATTGGTAATTTTAGAGTATAAAAGTTCCCCCTGCATATTTCCATAGTTCACCATAATAGTTCCAGCACCATCCACTCCATTTTCTAAAATTACAGAATTTGCCCATATACTTTTAGGCATTCCAAAAAGCTTAACTAATGGATGAATACAATATACCCCAATATCCATTAGTGCCCCGTTAGAAAAAACAGGATTAAATGCATTTTCAACAATTCCTTTTTTGAAATTATCATATCTGGAAGAGTATTGACAATATTGAAATGTAACCCTTCTAATAGTTCCAAGCTTAATAAGATTGTTCTCTATGGCCTTAAAGCCTGGATCAAATACAGAACGCATTGCTTCTAAAAGAATTACTCCATTTTCTTTAGCTGCTTTTATCATATGCTCTAATTCCTTTTTATTAGATGCTATAGTTTTTTCACATAATACATGCTTTTTACCCCTTAGCATTTTAATTGACTGAAAAGCATGAAAACTATTTGGACTAGCTATATAAACAGCATCTACTTCTCTACTTTCTGCAAGTTCATCTAAATCATCATACGCCAATGCAGCTTCGTATTTACTCCCATATTCTAAAGCTCTTTCTTTTGTCCTTGAATACACTGCAGTGAGTTCAAAATTCTTGCATAACTTAGCTGCTTCTATGAACCTATCAGTGATTTTACTTGTTCCTATTACAGCAAACTTCACCATTATGCTTCCCTCTTCTTTCAAATATTTAAATTATATCAAATAAGCTGTTGGAGTAACCAACAGCTTATTTATTATTGTTTTTTGCTATTAATATATGCTTCAACTTTGTCAATTATTTGATCTGATTTTTTAACTACATCGCTAACTCCAACTTTGACAGTTGGCAATCCGTTAAATCTTTCCGTTTCCTTTATACCAATATCTTTAGTTAATATAACTACATCTGCATCTTTTACATCATCCATAGTAATTTTATTTTCTATACCTATTGATCCTTGAGTTTCAACCTTTATTTCAATTCCTTTGGCTTTTGCTGCTTTTTCCAATGCCTCTGCAGCCATATAAGTATGTGCAACTCCTGATGGGCAAGCCGTAACTGCTAATATCTTCATTTTAATTCATCTCCTATTATCGTGTTTTAGCCTATATTATTCGAAATCCAAGTTTATTTCCTCACCGCCTCCACCATGGTCATCATTACGCTTTTCTGTGACTGGTTTCTTTAAAATATTTACCATCAATGCGGTTACAGCAACACCTACCAAAGTAGCTATAATGTAACCAAATTTGCCAGTAGCTACTGGCAATACTATCCATCCACCCCAAGGTGCAGGATTTCCAGACCCTAATAACATTGCAGTAACTGCTCCACTGGCAGAACCCACTATTAAAGAAGGAATAACCTTCAATGGATCTGATGCAGCAAAAGGTATAGCTCCTTCTGTTATTCCTATTAGCCCCATCAATATACCAGCTTTTCCTGCTTCCTTTTCTTCCGTTGAGTACTTTTTAGGTGCTAAGAAAGTAGCTACACCCATCCCAATTGGAGGAGTACATATTGCAACACCTATGGCTGCCATTATTTTTAGTGCTATAGGACTTGCCATTCCAGTTGTAGGATTTATCGTTCCTACCATTGCCGCTCCAAATCCATATGCAACCTTGTTTACAGGACCTCCCATATCAAAAGCTATCATTGAACCTAAAACTATTCCTAAAATCACTAAATTTCCAGTACCTAACCCTTCTAGCCAAGCCTTCATTCCCTTCATAGCCCCTGCAACAGGAGTTCCTATAACCCAAACCATAAGTGCACCAATGATAAATGTACCTATTAGTGGAATAACAAATATTGGCATTACAGAACGCATAATTGAAGGAACTTTTATTTTCTTTAAATAAAAAACTACTATACCTGCAAGCAAACCTGCTATAATTCCTCCTAGGAATCCCGCTCCAATTTGATTTGAGAGATAACCACCAATAGCTCCTGGTGCTATACCTGGCCTATCTACCATTGAAAATGCTATAAACCCTGCTAGTATAGGAACCATTAATCCAAGTCCAGCTGCTCCTATATTAAACAAATCATTTAACCTTGTTCCTTTAGGTGGAACTGCTGCTGAACCGTATAATAAAACTGAAAGTGCTAATAAAACTCCTCCTGATACAACAAAAGGAATCATGTATGAAACACCTGTCATTAGATGCTGTCTCGTATTTTTTAATAAATCCTTTAAATCATCCATTTTAATTACCTCCACTCTTATTATTTAATTCTTAACTATCTAATGCTTCTAATATCTCTTCTATGCTAGAAGCTTCACATAACTTAGTTCTAAACTCCTCTCTCATAATCTTTCTAGAAAGTTGAGCAAGAATCTGCAAATGCCTATCTCCGGCTTCTTTCTCTGGTACAGCAATTAAAAATACATACTTTACCGATTCTTCTTCACTCCACTTAACTTCTTTTTTTAGTCTAGCAAAAGCTACTGCAGCACTTTTTACGGAGTCAGATTTGCCATGGGGAATAGCTACATCAAATCCTATAGATGTAGGGAAATCCTTTTCTCTTTCAAATACCTGCTTGACATAGCCATCAAAATCTATTAATTTCTCCTGTTTTTCTATAAGCTTTGAAAGCTTTCTAATAACTTCTTCTTTAGAAGAAGCCTCTAAATCCAATACAACAAGGTCTTTATTTATTATGTCATTCATTATTATATCCTCCTCAGTAAAAACATTAATTATCTTATCTATGCCATTTTACATTTGTTTCAATCATAATCTTTTTTGAATTCTTCAATGTATTTCCACATTATAAATGAAATTTTGATATAATAATATTAGTATGAATCAATAAGATTCTATTATGTAACATAAAGGGGAGGTAACTTTTGTTTCCAGAAGAAAGACATGATAAAATAATAAATATTTTACATAAAGAAGGAAAAGTGGTTGTCAAAGATTTAAGTTCCAGATTTAATGTAACAGAGGACTGTATTAGAAAAGACTTGAAAATACTAGAAAATAAAAATTTGCTGCAGCGAACTTATGGAGGTGCCGTATCTGTTAGACATTCAGCTCCCAAGCAGGACATTTCTATAAGGAAAAATATTAGTGTAGAATCAAAAGAAGTTATAGCTGAAAAAGCCTTTAATTCTATTTTCGAAAATGAAACGATTTTTCTAGATATATCAACTACAAATATGATGTTGGCTGAAAAGCTTTCAAAGAGCCCAAAGAAGCTCACAGTAGTAACCAATATGCTTGATATAATCTCAATACTAAATAAACAAGATAATAACATTAAAGTTATTTGTACTGGAGGAGTTCTTAGCAAAGATTTAGATGGATTTACAGGTTCAATGGCTATTGAAAGTATCATTAACTACAAGCCCAACAAATGTTTTATAGGAAGCTGTGGAGTAAACATATTTGACAAAAGTGTCACTACTTTTGATGTAGAAGATGGAAACACAAAAAAAGCCATAATAAATGGCAGTAAAGAAATATTTTTGGTTATGGAAAATAGAAAATTTTATATTGATGGTACTTATAAATTTGCTACCCTTTATGATATAAATACAATTATTACAGAGTCTCCACCAGACAAGGAAATTACAAATTTATTAACTAAAACTGATACCAAATTCATCTAATATCAATGAATCTTGCTTAGTCGCTTTCGCTGTGTGCGTAGAAGTGTTACAGTAAGTAACCATCAGATAAACTTTTGTAGATAAATCTGCTTTAAAAGTTGAGAATTCGCAATAAACAGTTGACAGTTAATTGTCAACTGTTTAAAAATATGTATACATGTTAAAAAAGTTGGCATACTAATTAATCAGTGCAATATATTTAGCTATACTACAATTTTATTTCTTCCACTATTCTTAGCTTCATATAATAAATCATCAACAATTTTTATACATTCCATATTTGTATTTGACTTATTTTCATATAATCCACCACTTATAGTAACTTTTATTCCATCTTCCCATGGAAAAGTATTGATTTTATTTCTAATTCTTTCTCCTATTTCTACTAACCCTTCCTGCTTTGTATTAGGCAAAATAACAATAAATTCCTCTCCACCATATCTTCCTGCATAACCCGTGTCTCCTATACATTCCGTTATTACTTTACTTATATCAGTTAAAACCTTGTCTCCCTGTAGATGCCCATAATTATCATTAATCAATTTAAAATAATCCACATCAAACATCATTATGCTAAATATTTCACCTTCATTTATATATTTTTTTATAACTTCATTTAATATTCCTTCAATATAATTTCTTTTATATAATCCTGTAAGATCATCTTTAATAGACTTCTCATATATAATACGATTTTCTATTTTTAATTTTTCTGCATTAATTATCTCATCAGAATATTGCATTATAATTACATAAGTTTCTAAAAAAGCAAAGATAAGCATACCTACTTGAAAACCATACCTGCCATATATCATTCCATTATTTATGAGTACATCATTTGCTGCTGTAGCAATTAAAGCAGTAAATGCCACAAACGATATTATTCCTTCCCCTTTTTTTGCTTTTTTTATAAAAAATATTAATATACCAATCACAATAAATATCAAAATAGCTTCACTTAAAAAAGACAATCTATCGTAAAAAGTATTATTAGTTATAAGGCATATAGTGGTAAAGAATATTGAAAAGCAAAATGATATATTAACTAACTTTTTAGGAAAGTCTGGGAATAATTCTTTTAAAAGCAAAACATAAATTGGCATATATAAATAGTACGTAATTGCCGCCGTTTTGCTAAGCAGCTCAAAAGGCATATTAGGGAAAATATGAACAATTACCCTTTCATTTAGAAACAAGCACCTTAATTGTGTAAATAAGCACAATATAGAAAAATATAAAAAGAATTTATTGTTCTTTAATCTTCCATACAAACATAAAAATAACAATTCTACAATAAGCAGAACCCCTACTATAATTAAATCCCCACTTGCACTTATTATAAATCTATTCATAATTCTATCTTTAAGACCAAGTTCCATAGGTTTTAATACAGGATAAAGAATTGTGTAATTGGATGCTTGAATTACTATATCAGCAGCTCCATTTTGTGCTGTAAAATATGTATAACTTGGCAAATATATAGATTTTTCTTTCTCATAACTTTTGCCTACTTGTCCCACTTGTCCTTGTAAAACACCATTCACCCAAATCTTTGAAGCTGACAAAAAACTTCCTATTCTAAGTCCATAGACAACCCCTTTTGGAAGAAATACTTTTAAGTGTACTGTCATATATCCAGTATTTTTTCCATTTAACTGTGTTGTAAGTTTATCAGGTAAAATTAAATACTTATCAGTTTTTTCATGCGCCACTTGTTCTGGGTTAAGAAGTTTATTCACATACAGTTCCAACTGCCCTTCAATCTTTACATTTCCTCTTTGCTGAAAATTGTAATTACTTAAATTTAGAATCCCTTTATCTGCCTTAATATAATTAAGGTTATTAGAATCATTAAAAGCTGAAAATATACCTACTAATAAAGCTATAAAAATAATAGGTAAAATAATTTTTTTCATATGATACCCCCGGTTAACAGTGTATTACTAAAATAGTATTACATACTTACTGAATTATCAATGTAACAAATTAACATACTGTTTATAGGTTTTTCTATATATAAATAAAACAAGTGTAAATGCCATTTGTAATTAACATTTACACTATAAATAACAACATTTATTATTTAGATTTAACTTCGTAATAGGCTGTTTTATGTGTTATAACACTGTCTGTTGTCTTATTGTTATTATATTGAACAACATCTACCTTATGTTTTCCTACTTTAAGAGCATTGCCCTTAAGATTTATAGAGGATTGGCTTTCTGCTAATTGTTCTTTAGAATTTAGCACACCATCTACAAATATATAACTTAAATTTTTACCATTAAAGCCACTTGTATTTATTCCAATTTGTTCAATTTGAGTATTTTTATCTGCATATATAACTGGGACAGCTCCATTTTGAGAAGTACCTGATGGAGTAGAAATATAAAAGGTACCTGTACCCATGTCAGCTTGTAGATTTTTAGGGATTTGCATAACATCATTTTTTGCTTGTTCTGTTGCATTTTTTGCTTTATCTTTCACCTCAGTAACACTCTTTTGAGTTCCACAGCCTACTAGATTTATAATAAGTAATGAAATTGCCATAATTAAAGAAAGCTTTTTTTTCATTTAGACATCTCCTTTGCCTTATACATAATAATATATTTTTATTATGCTTATTTCTGAAAATAATATTAATTTCAATATTTTATATAAGGAAAAAACGGATAGTTTTACTCTATCCGTTTCCGTATATATTTCACTTTTCTTTAGAAAAATTTAATTATACTATTTTTAATGCTATTTATTTTATCTATAATATCGTCAATATCTATACCTATGAGTTTTCTATTCTTTACAAGGACTTTACCATTTATAATTACTGTATCCACATTTGCTGGATTGGCGGAATAAACTACCGCTGAATAATAATCATATATAGGATGCATATTAATGGACTTGGTTTCTATTATAACTAAGTCCGCATTTTTTCCCTTCTCAATAGATCCTATAGTTTTATCCATATTTAATACTCTTGCACCACCAATAGTTGCCATTTCAATTATTTCAGAAGCTGGGAAAAGAGTTCTATCTCTATTAACTAATTTATGGATTTTTCCAACAAGAGACATTTGAGTTATTATGTCAAGAGTATTTCCACTCATTGGTCCATCAGTTCCTAGTCCTATTTTCATACCTCTTTTATACATTTTAACTGCTGGTGAAACTCCCTTTGCTCCTTTTGAATTTGCACCTATATTGTGAGCTATTCCAATTTTATTTTTGCAAACAACCTCCAAGTCCTCATTGGTTATATTTACTAAGTGTGCTGCTACAAAATTTTCATCTAAAATTCCTATACTATTTAAATATTGTACAGGTGTCATGTTATATTCTTTTTCATACTTTTCAGTTTCATAATCCATTTCTGCCACATGCATCATCATTGGAATATCGTATTTTTGAGAAATATTATGTGCTTTTACTAAATGCTCAGTATCATTACTATAAGGAGCATGAGGTGCTATTGCTGGAGTTATTAATTCTTCTTCTCTCCAGTTTTTAATGAACTCTTCGCCGTATTCAATTCCTCCATAGGATTCTTTAGAATCTGGTGATGGAAAATTAAGTACTGTTTCACCCAATACTGCACGGATTCCCATTTTCTTTGCAGCCCTTGCAACTTCATCTTCAAAGTAATACATATCAGCAAATGTTGTAACTCCTCCTAAGAGCATTTCTGCTATTCCAGCTCTTGCTCCTTCATAAACAAATTTTCTATCAACAAACCTGCTTTCAAGTGGAAATATATACTTCTTAAGCCTGTCAGCTAAATCATCTCCAAGACTTCTAAATGGCAGCATAGATGCATGAGTATGGGTATTTACCATGCCAGGCATTAATATTCCGTTATTTCCATCTATTACTTTCTCTCCAGCATACTTTTTTAAAAGTTCACTTTTTCCTATGTCTTCAATTATATTCCCATTTATAACTACTACTCCATTTTCTATTACTTCTTTTTCTTTATTCATAGTAATTATATTTACATTTTTTATTATTGTTCTATCCATAAAATCATCCTCATATAAATAATTTTGATATTTACTCACAAAATAAGCTTACTATTTCCTGGGTATTAACTCTTATAAGACCTTTATCCGTAATTTTTAGTTCCGGGCTTACTGGAAGAGATAGCGTACTAAAAGACATTATTTCATTATTATGTTTATATCCAAGTTTCTTTAATGCCATTCTCACTTCTTTTAAATTTAAAGCTATGGACTCTATTGGTTCTTCAGACAATATACCACCAACGGGAAGAGCAAGATTTGCTATAATTTTTCCATCCGAAGCTACGCAGTAACCCCCATTGTTTCTAATAATCCAATTTGCTGCTACTTTCATATCTTCTGTATTTCTTCCCATTACCATTAAATTATGATGATCATGAGCATAGCTAGAAGCAACTGCTCCTCTTTGGATTATACTACCTGAAACAAGTCCATAAGATCTTTTTTTAGTATTATCATATCTATTAAAAATCGCAATAAGTGCATACTTAGAAGTTTCAAAAGAAAGCCTTGAGTTTTTCACCTCTACAAAATCACTTTCTTCTTTTGTAAATGTACTATCACTTTGAACCTTCATTATTCTGCATTTTACTTTACCCTCTTTTACAGGTGCTTTAACTGAAAAGTCTGAGTCACTAACTGGATTCATTTTAATGCTTTTATAAAAATGATCTGGAAACTCACGTTCTTTTTTCTCACTAACACCCTTACATGCAAGTTCACCATTTTTATATACTTCATTTATACTAAATGATTTTAAATCATCCAATAAAATAAAATCAGCTATCTTTCCAGGTGCAATGCTTCCTCTATCGTAAAAATTCATTCTTCTTGCTGGAATAAAAGTACTTGCATAAACAGCCATTTCCGGCTTCATACCCATGCCAATAGCTTTTTTAACAAGTCCATTCAAATGCGAAACAATTAATTTATCTGCCATCGTATCATCAGTAACAAAACAAAAATGCTCATATAGGTCATTGGAAATTAAATATTCCATGTTTTCTTTTGTCATTGATTTTTCTTGAATTTCTAAAAACATGCCATTTGATATCTTTTCCTCAATGGATTTTGGATTTTGCTGAGTGTGGTCTGCATCTACACCTTGATATATGTATCTTGCTAGATCAAGTCCTGATATTTTAGGACAATGTCCTTCTATTTTGAAATGAGGTTTTTCCTTTTTTATCAATTTAATTATATTATTTATAAGCGAATCTTCACTATAAACCAAATCCTTAAAATTCATAACTTCACCAATGCACCATATACGGTCATTTTTTATAAGTTCTGATACTTCTTTTATCCCTATTTGTCCACCTGTAGTTTCAAATTTAGCCGATGTTGATGGTACAGAACTTGGAATGCCATAAAATATATCCATTATATGCTGCCTGTCAGAATTTATCATAGCTTTTATGCCTTCTATTCCAAATACATTTGCAATTTCATGTGGATCAGCAACAACTGTTGTAACTCCATTTTTAATGACAGCATTTGCAAAGTTTGTTGGTGTAGTCATTGAACTTTCAATATGCATATGTATATCAATAAGGCCAGGTATTAGATATTTCTTATTACCTTCTATAATATTTCTTGCACTTATTTTTTCATGACAATCCTTACCTATATATAAAAACCTTCCATTTAATATTGATACATCACCGTATATAAATTTTTTAAAATAAGCATTAAAAACATAAACATCTTTTATGATTAAATCTGCTTTCATATGATCACCTTTCTTAAACGTAAATAAGACATCTGAAAAAATAAGTTCATCAGCATATGGATTCATTATTTTTCAGATGTCTTCTATTTAAAATTAAAACTAATTATTGTAAATCTTGTTCCACTGATCAATCCAGTTTTTATTGTTCTTATTTATAAATTTGAAATCCAAAACATTTGATTTTTCAACTTCATCTCCATATGTTAGACCCTGTGTTTCCGTACCTTGTAATTTTACATCGCTGTTAACTGGTGATTCGCCTACATCTTTAGATGTTTTTTGTTCAACTTCTGCACTCAATACATAATTTATAAATTTCAATGCTAACTCCTTATTTTTTGAACTCTTTACTATATTTACAGTATTAAAGTTAAGATATGCTCCTTCACCTGGATCAACAAATTTTACTGAAGGAACTGCTTTTTTAATTGAGCCATAAACAAAATCCGCAGCAACTGCAGCTGTTATTTCTCCATTAGAAAACATATTTACAAGATCAGAAGATTTAGTATATGTCTTAACTACATTTGGTTTTAAAGCTTGAAGTGATTTAAATGCATCTACACCTTTATCACTTATTACATCAACACCATCCTTCTTTGAAGCTGCACAAACCATAGCAGGTCCAAATGTTGTTGTTATATCTGGTATTGCTATTTTACCCTTAAAATCAGGACTCCATAAATCTTTCCATGAAGCTATATTTCCATTTACTTTTTCAGGATTATAAACTATAGCTGCTCTATTTAAAGTATATGCTGGACCATATCCTTCAGTTATAAACTTTTGTGCCTTAGGTATTACTTTCTTTGCATTTGGTACCTTACTATAATCAATTTTTTCAAATAATCCATCTTGTATGCCTTCTTCAGAAAAAGATTCTGCAAGGTACATTATATCAACGTTACTGTTTGGATTATTTTTGAGTTTAGTTAATCTTTCTCCATTATTTCCTGTTTCCAAAACTATTTTTACATTGTTTGCTTTCTCAAAAGGCTTAAAAACATCTTTTTGAAGAGCATCTTCATTTAATCCCCATGTTGATATTACAAGTTGCTTTTGATCACTTTTTGAATCTGTACTTTGCGCTGCACTTCCACATCCAGAAAGTGCTGATAGCAAAAATATGGATGCTAAAGCCAAAGGTAATTTTTTCATTTTTTATTCCTCCTCAGATTTTTTAACAATTATTAATTTATTTGAAGGTAAATAAAGCTTTACCTCATTTCCAATATCATACACTTCATCATTTCCATTGTTTACAATAATTGATCCAAGCTTTGTATTGACAGAATACTGGTATGCTTTTCCCAAATATGTTCTAACTTCGATTGTTCCATCTAGTATATTTTCATTGCCTGTAAAATCAGATGCTAATATTTTAATATCATCAGGTCTTATAGTAGCTTTTATTTTGCCAGGAACATTTTCATGATTTTTAATATGAATTTCAATATTGCAATCTGCATTAAATACATCATCTTTAACATATTCTAAGTCAATAAAATTTTCGAATCCTACAAACTTTGCCACAAATTCTGTATTAGGCTTTGAATATATTTTTTCTGGAGTATCATATTGTTCAATTACACCTTTATTCATTACTGCAACTTTATCTGATATGGAAAAGCATTCTTCCTGATCATGTGTTACAAAAACAGTTGTAATTCCAAAACGCTGCTGTAATTTCCTAATTTCTACCCTCATTTTTAATCTCAATTTAGCATCTAAATTACTAAGTGGTTCATCCAGCAAAAGAAGATCAGGTTTTATAACAAGTGCTCTAGCTATAGCAACTCTCTGTCTTTGTCCTCCTGACAATTCTGCAGGATACCTTTTGCCATATTCTTTTAAATCTACTATTTCAATAAATTTGTTAACTGACTCAGTTATAGTTTTTTTATCTACATTTCTCATCTTAAGTCCAAAAGCTATATTATCAAAAACATTGAGATGAGGGAAAAGTGCATAACTTTGAAATACCATTCCAAAATTTCTCTTATTAACAGGTATTTTAGTATAATCCTTACCATCAAATATAAATTGACCACCTGTTGGCTCTAAAAAGCCGCTTATTACTCTCAATGTAGTAGTCTTTCCACACCCGCTTGGTCCAAGAAGTGAAACCAACTTTCCCTTTTCAATATCAAGGTTTAATTTTTTTAATATATTTGTTTTTCCATCATAAGAAACTGCAATATCTTTTAAATTTATTAAAGCCATGTAGCACCTCCATATTTTATTTTGTAAAATAATTTAATCCCAAAGTTTTCTCAACAATAAACATTATTATAATAGTCATAAACATCAATATGACTGAAAGAGCTGAAACACTAGGGTCATAATTGTATTCAACATAACTCATCATACTTATTGGCAGCGTACTGACTCCCGGTCCTGTTAAAAATATAGATACAGGTACATTATTGAAGGAATTTATAAATGCCAGCATAAAGGCTGCAATTATACCAGATGTTATATTTGGCATGACAACTAGGAAAAATGTTTTTATTCTAGAAGCTCCAAGACTTATAGCTGCTTCTTCAATAGAATAATCCAATCCTCCAAGACTTGAGCCAATGACCCTTATTATATATGGAATTACTATAACAACATGTCCAATTAATAAGCTAGTTAAAATATTCATTTTAAGAGTGATTGTTATAAATCTAAAAAGTGCAAATCCAAGTACTATTCCTGGTATTGTAACTGGTGATAGAAATATATTGTTAATAAACTTTTTTCCTCTAAAATCATTTCTACTAATCACATAACATGCAGGTATTCCAACAATAAGTGCAATTAAAGTGGCAGCTATGGATACTTCCAAACTTATACCTAACGTAGTCATAAAAGTTGGTGACTGAAAAACATGTATAAACCATCTTATCCCTATATGCTTAGGTGGAAATGCTATGAAATTATCTGTTCCAAAAGCTGTTACAGTAACTATCAAAAGCGGTCCAAATAAAAATATGTATACAAGAAATACGAATAATGTAAGCAACTTATTTTTTTTCATTCTATACACCCCTTTCATATAATCTTGATGCAAATTTATTAATTCCAAACATAACAATCAATGTAGCTATAATCATAACAGCAGAAACTACAGAAGCGCCTGTCCAATCACTTAGCGTCATAGCCTTTTGATATATGAGCGTTGCAAGCACTGTATTTTTATTTCCTCCAAGAAGTTGGGGTGTTGTATATGCTGTTAATGCACCAGTAAAAACAAGAATACTTCCCACTATCATTCCTGGAACACTTAGTGGAAAGATGACCTTAAAAAAAGCTGCTATTCTACTAGCACCAAGACTTTGAGCAGCTTCTACGAAATCACTATTAATATTTTCCATTACTCCAACCAAAGAAACAATCATAAGAGGCAAAAATAAGTATACACTTCCTATAATTATTGCAAACTCCGTATAAAGAATTTCTCGTGGTTCACTTATAATATGACAATTTATAAGTAGTGTGTTTATAGCTCCATTTTTACCAAGTATAGTCATCCATGCAAATGCACGAACAATAGAGTTGGTTAAGAGTGGAAATACCGTAAGTGCAAGAAGTAATCCTCTTATTTTTTTATCACTTCTTGATAAATAATAAGAAACTGGTACTCCAAGTATTATACAAGCAATAGTCGTTATAATTGCTATTCTAAGAGTACGAAAAAATATGTTCATTAAATAATTATCTTTAAAGAAAGATAAATACAACTTAGGTGTAATACCTTTATCACTCACGACTGTAGGAATTAATATATTTATAAGTGGTGCCATTAAAAAGAACAAAATTATTAAAATTCCAGGTACTAACATTAAATAAAGTACTTTTTTTCTCATTATAAGTAGCCCTCCTTTATATTTTTAATTTTATCCGATCTGAATTTAAGAATCTCTTCATATTAAACAAAATATTAAATATATGTTTGTGTTATACGAATGTTATTACATTTTTTCTATACAATATTCATAATATTATCACTTCACCTTGGAAACGTCAAGCGATTTTGGTCGAAATAAGGGTTTTAGTAAAGAAGCTCCAATAGTATTGACTTTTATAACATAAGGTATAACATTTTTAGTAATAAGGAAAATAGATTTAATTAAAATGTAAGAGGGGGTTTTTGACAATGTATAGTTTTAAAAATGATTATAGTGAAGGAGCTCACCCAAGAATATTAAATGCTTTAGTTGAATCAAATATGGAGCAAACTTCAGGTTACGGTGAAGATATATATACAGAAAAAGCTGTTGAGCTTTTGAAACAAAGAATTAAGCAAAACGATGTTCACATTCACCTGTTTGTTGGAGGCACACAGGCAAATCTCACTGCAATTTCAGCTTTTTTAAGACCTCATGAAGCAGCTATTGCTGCTAATACAGGACATATACTAGTTCACGAGACAGGAGCTATAGAAGCTACAGGGCATAAGATTATCTCTATAAAAGTAAGCAATGGCAAACTAAGTCCCGAAGACATCAAACCTGCCTTAGATGAACATACCGATGAGCATATGGTAAAGCCTAAACTAGTGTACATCTCAAACTCTACAGAAATTGGTTCTATATATAAAAAAAGCGAACTAGAAAAACTAAGCAAATTTTGCAAAGAAAATAAACTGCTTTTATACATAGATGGCGCAAGGTTAGGTTCGGCCCTATGTTCAGAAGAAAATGATGTGGAACTTTCTGATTTAGCTAGATTAGCAGATGCGTTCTATATAGGTGGGACCAAAAATGGTGCGCTAATGGGTGAGGCTATGGTCATATGTAACAACTCACTTAAAGAAGACTTTCGATTTTATATTAAACAAAAGGGAGCATTGCTTGCAAAAGGTAGACTTCTTGGAATACAATTCTTAGAACTTTTCAAAGATGACTTATATTTTGATTTGGCAAAGCATGCAAATGTCATGGCAGATTTACTTAGGAAGGAAATCAGTAAGGCTGGATATTCATTTTTGACCCACTCGCCTTCAAATCAGATATTCCCAATCTTACCAAACAAGTTGATTAAAAAGCTTGGGAATAAATATTCTTTTACAATTTGGAAAAAATCAGATGAATATAACTCTGTTATTCGCCTTGTAACTTCTTGGGCAACAAAAGAGTCTATGGTTTCAGGCTTTATTGAGGATCTAAAAAAATTTAATGAAATTAAGTAAAGGCTTTCGTATTTAAAAAATTAAACAATATGACAACACTTATAAAAAACTGTCATATTGTTTACTGTTAATTTTGCTGTACCTATCTAAAATTCAACTTCATCTGTAGGCTTTAACTGTACAAACCTTCCTCCTAATACACTATTATGATGTTTAATAATTTGATCTGCACTAAGTATTTCTCCATCAAAAGTACTATGGGCATCCCTTACTAAAATATTATCATACCCCATACTAAATGCTCTTCTGCAAGTAGTATCTAAACAAAATTCTGTTTGCATACCTGCAATAATTAACTTTTCAATACCCTGCCTCTTCAATTCTTCCTCAAGCCCTGTATTATAGAATGAATCCCAGCTAGTTTTTTCAATAACTTTTTCATTTTCCTGGGGATGTAATCTAGGATGCAGCTGCCAGGTATCCTTTCCTTTTTCAAACTCACCATCTTTGTCAGTATGCTGAATGAATATTACTGCTATTTTTGATGAACGGGCCCTTTTAAGTAAAGTACAAATATTATTAAGTACCCTATCTGCATTGTATAAATTCCCTTCTTCACCTGCAAACATAGCTACTTGAACATCTATTATTAATAAAGCTGCTTTTTTACTCATAAACTTATCCTCTCTCAAATACATTATTATTTATCCAATGGCTACCAGCCGTAATACCCCCATCGCACACAGTGAAAGCGACCAAGAACTCTGTTTATCACTCAATATTCCATATACTCTCCATCCTTTGGAATAGAAACCTGTCCTAAAAGTGAATTATCCTTTAAAAAACTTCTTAGTTCCTTTCTCATAAGACTGCAGTGATTCCAAGCCTCCATGTGAACAACAATCACTTTGGATTTTGGCACTTTTTTGCAAATATGAAATATATCCTCTTTATTCATGGTAATAGGAATACCTCCCTCTGTCAACTGCGCAGCACCTGCAAAAATAACAACTAATTCAGGATTATAAATTTCTAATGCTTTCTCTACTTCCAAACACCATACTGTATCCCCTGTTATATATAATGAGGGTTCATTTTTAGTTTTAATAACATATCCTGAAACTATCCCCATTTGTTTTGCAACTTCACCCTTACCATGTTGACCCCCTACACGTTTAAAAATAATATCATTCCAACAACAATCTTTTTCAATTGGATTAACAGAGTAAAATCCCTTTTGTCTCACTTTTACTTCATCCTCACTCTGACAGAATATAGGTATATTTTTAGGTAATAATCTTGCTGCAGTTTCATCAAAATGATCGCTATGCATATGGGTTAAAAGAACTGCATCAGTTCTTACAATATCATTAACATCAATGGGCAATTCCACCAATGGATTTTTATTTTTATTTGACACATTAGGAATATAAGGCATTGTTCCTTTTTTACTAAGCACTGGATCAACTAGAATTGTCTTATTATTTATAATTAACCTTAATGTTGCATGGCGTATAAGCTGAATTCTCATAGTTTTTCCTCCTTGTATATGATATATTAATTATAAATCATACTGCTTTTACTTGGAGAAAGTAATTGCCTATTTTCAGTTTCATCATGAAAGGAAATTTATAATTATGCTTGATCAAACAGATGTAAAGATTTTAACCTTATTAAAAGAAAATTCCAGGCTTCAATGGCGTGAAATTGGAGAGTTAGTTCATTTAACAGGACAAGCAGTAGCAAATAGAATCAAGAAAATGGAAAAGGAAGGAATCATTGAAAAGTATACCATAAATTTAAATAACACAAAACTTGATAAAAGCTTAATTGCCTATATAACTGTTTTTATGAAAACCTCCAATCATCCTGCTTTTATACAATTTGTTAAAAACAATAAATTCATAATTGAGTGCCACAGGATAAGCGGAGATGGCTGCTATTTATTAAAGGTAAATGTAACTGATGAAGAAAATCTTATGTGCTTGTTAAATAAAATTTTAGACTTTGGAAATTATCGTCTAAATATATCTATTAGTAGGATAAAGTAACTCTATCGTCCAATTTTTTTACCTTCACAGAAATTTTTGAGTAATATTTATTCGGGTTTTTAGTTATTATTTCATCTGACATATTTTCTATGTAAACATTTCCACAAATGTTAAGATGATTATTCTCTATAAACTCGTTTAATTTATCAAAATTTTTCATGTCTTCAGCTAAATAGCTATTATCATAAGTTATAACATAAAGTCCTGCTGGCTTTATGATTTTTTCTACATTTACATTTTGAGAAACCTTATAAAAATATCTATAAGTTTTGATGCTATCCTCAATTGCCCCATCATAATCAAGATAGACACCTAACGGATAACCATAAACTAATTTCTTACTTTTCGAATAATCTATAAAACTAATAAAATCCTCTTCAAAATTGTCAATGTCAAATTTCATCTCCGGTCCTAAGAACAACAATTCTTGCTTACAATTTTCCAAAAAAATCTTGTCGCAACTAATATTAGATATCACAGGAATATTACTAGTTCGCTGTTCTATAATATAATTCATTTGATTTAACCTATTGAGTTCCTCTAGTATTTTTTGCTTCTGGTCAGTAATTAAGTTAATAAGATTATGCGGAGATACATTTTCCATATAGTTCTTTATTTTCTTTAATGGTATATCTAAATCTTTTAGAGCAAGGATAATGCTTACTTCGTCTAATTGGCTATAGGAATAATACCTATAGCCATTTTTCTTTACAAATACCGGTTTCAATATTCCTACATTATCATAATATATTAAATTTTTTCTGTTTATGCCAGACAGCTTAGAAAAATCCCCTATAGTTAAATATTTTTTTGAACTTATAAAATCATTCATGACCTATACCTTTTATAATTATTATAATGTTTAATAATAACTTTCTTTTTGAAAATATTCTATCTTGAAAAGTGTTGACTGTCAAGTTACTGTACAGTTTATAATATTGCTTATACATAAAAATTACATATGAAAGGATACTATGATGCTAAAGCTATTTAAACACTTTAAAGTTAATAAAATACTTTTAGGTTCACTATTTGTAATAATTTTGCTTAAAACTGTAGGTACCTTATATATCCCCACATTAACTGCAGATATAATAAATAATGGTGTAATAAAAGGTAACATACATTATGTATTAAGAACTGGTGGAATAATGATAGTAACTGCTGTATTTACAGGCATACTTGCCATAATTTCTACATATTTTTCTTCAAATTTATCATCTACACTTTCCAGAGATATTAGAAGCAAAATATTTTCTCACGCACAAGAACTGTCAATAAATGATTTTAAACATTTTTCCACCTCATCTTTAATTACAAGATGTACAAGTGATGTAAATCAAATTGAAAATACATTAACCATGTTTTTCGAAATGATTATTCCAGTTCCATTTATAACTCTGGTAGGAATGTTTTTAGCTTTTTCCAAAGATAAATATATGGCTCTTATAATCTCTATAGCAGGAACAATTTTTATAATATTTATTATGCTTATAAGTAAAAAAGTAATAAATTTATCCAATAAAATCCAAGTTGGGTTAGATAAAATAAATTCTAGAGTAATGCAATATATTTCAGGAATAAGAATTATACGTGCTTTTAACCAAGAAAAACATGAAAAAGAATTAATGGATAATGCATTTACAAATTATGCAGATATTAATGTAAAACTTAATAAGACATTTGCTGTAGTTATGCCAGCTATAATGGCTATAATGAATGTTTGTGCCGTTGCTGTTTTATGTTTTGGAACAATAAGAATAAGTAGAGGAACTATGCAGGTAGGAGATATTATGGCCGTTATTGAATATGCAATAATAATATTGGTCTACCTGGTAATGGCTGTTATTGTATTAATTAATATACCACGTGCTAGTACCTGTTCAATGCGTATATTAGAAGTATTACAATACAAACCTGAAATAGTAGATAAAAAAGTAACTGAGGCCATTTCAAATAATAGAAAGGCCTTAGAATTTAGAAATGTCACATTTTCCTATAAAGATGCCGAAAAACCTGTTTTAAAAAATGTTAGCTTTGTATGTGAAAGCGGTAAAACTACTGCAATCATAGGAGCCACTGGTTCAGGGAAAAGTACTATTGGAAAATTAATACCAGGATTACATGAAATACAAGATGGTAAAATCTTGATTAATGGTGTCAATACAAAATATTTTTCTCAAAAAAATTTAAGAGATATGATAAGTTTTTCGTCTCAAAAAGCATTCCTATTTAGTGGAACCATAGTTGACAATATACGGCACGGGAAAAAGGATGCAACTATAAATGAGATAAAAAGTGCTGCAAAAATGGCTCAGGCGGATAAATTTATTTCTGAGCTAAATCTAGGCTATGAATCCTTTGTATCACAAGGTGGCAGTAATTTTTCAGGTGGACAGAGGCAGAGATTATGCATAGCAAGAACCTTAATTAAGGACAGTGATATATACATTTTTGATGACAGCTTTTCTGCCCTGGATTATAAAACAGATGCAAAATTAAGAGAAGCCATAAAACCAAGATTAAAAAATTCAATTGTCATAACCATTGCCCAAAGAATAAGCACAATTATGGATGCAGATCAAATTGTAGTCCTGGAAGAAGGAAAAATAGCCGGAATAGGTACCCACACAGAACTTCTTAAAAGTTGTCCCATATATTTAAAAATAGCTGAATCACAATTAAGTGAGGAGGAACTGGTATGCTAAATGAAGAAAATTCAACAGATGCAATTTCTTTTGATACTGAAATGTCCGTAGAGAAAGCTAAAGACACAAAGAAAACTGTTATAAGATTAATAAAATTACTTCTAAAGCAAAAGTGGAAAATAATTATTGTTATATTTTTTACTATTATAAGCTTAGCCTTTACAATGACTGCTCCATTAATTTTTAGCAAAGCTATAAATACCATTTATGAAGGAATAAAGAATGTATCACATACTGGTTACTTCAATATAAATTTTAATATCATAAAAAAGCTTTCATTGATACTGCTTATTATATATTTACTATCCTCATTTGCTAATTATATTGAGCAGAATATAATGGCTTCTGTATCTCAAACCTTGGTATTATCTATAAGGAAAAAAATAAGTACAAAACTTTCAAAAGTTCCTTTAAAATATTATGATACACACAAAAAAGGGGAAATTCTAAGCAAAATATCAAATGACCTGGAAAAAGTATCTGAGACATTGCAGTCAGGTATGATGCAATTTATTACGGCAGTACTCACAATTATAGGAGCTGTATCCCTCATGCTCTCAATAAATTGGATACTAACTTTAATCGCCATTTTCACTATTATCATGGGAGGTATCGCCACCTCTATAATTGGGAAAAAGAGTATAAATTATTTTTCAAACAGACAGGAATCCTTAGGTAAATTTAATGGACAAATAGAAGAATATTTTACCGGTCAGATGGTTGTAAAGACCTTTAATATGGAAGAGGAAATAATTAATCGCGTTGAAATAACTAATAATAAGTTGTATTCTGATGAAAAAAAAGCACAATTTATTACCTATGCTATAGATCCTTTAATCCGTCTGATGAATCAAATAGGATATGTGCTAATAGCATCTCTTGGTGCTGTATTTGTTATTCAAGGAAGGCTTTCAATAGGCCTAATACAGGCCTTCTTTCAATATGTAGATCAAGCATCAGAGCCGTTAACTGAAGCAGCTTATATTTTAAATTCAATGCAGGCAGCTATTGCCTCACTTGAGCGTGTATTTGAAATTTTAGATGAGGATGAGTCAGAAACAGACCCTATAAACTATAAAACAATACTAAATCCAAAGGGCAAGGTAACCTTTGAAAATGTACAGTTTGGATATGGAGAAGAGCTTATAATTAAAGGAATAAACCTAGAGGTAAAAGCAGGACAAAAAGTTGCTATAGTTGGACCAACAGGTGCAGGAAAAACTACTTTAATAAACCTGCTTATGAGATTTTATGAATTAAATGATGGGAAAATTAAAATTGATGGTATCGATATAACTGAACTTAAAAGAAGTGATTTGCGATCTTTATTTGGAATGGTTCTGCAGGATTCATGGCTATTTGATGGAAGTGTTAAAGATAATATTGCATACAGCAGAGAAAGAGCTACAATTTCAGAAATCAAAGAAGCCGCAGAACTTGCCAGAGCTGATTATTTCATAAGAACACTTCCTCATGGCTATGATACAGTTTTAAATGATGAAAACTCTTCAATATCACAAGGACAAAAGCAACTTTTATGTATTGCCCGTGCTATTTTAGCAAATCCGTATATTTTAATACTTGATGAAGCAACCTCAAGTGTAGATACATGTACAGAATTAGAAATACAAAATGCCATGGATAATCTGATGAAAAGAAGAACAAGCTTTATAATAGCACACAGATTATCTACAATAAAAAATGCAGATAAGATACTGGTCATGGACAAAGGAAATATTGTTGAACAAGGAAACCATAGCGAATTATTAGCTAAATGCGGTTTGTATAATGATATATATAACAGCCAATTTATACACCAAAATAAGTGAAGCTATTGAGAGTAAGTTAAAAACTTACCTAAAATTCACAACAATAACATTGGCTTATGGTAAAGCTAGTCAAGCAGGATTTGCTATTTCCAAAACAATCCTGCTTAACAAAAAATCCCTGTTTGAATTTATCTATGATGAACTCGATGAAGAAGCTGACGCAGCAGCAGCTGCTGCAGCACATCCTGCAATTGCTGCCTGTTCTTGAGCAATAATAATAGCATTAATACTATTTGCTAAAGCTACTTTAATTACTCCCTTTTTCATACCATCTACATAGAAGTCACAAACTAAATTAGCTGAAAGAATTGTTTTAGTATATTTATCTAAACTCCATATGCCATATCCAGGCTTCTTATGAATAAAATCATTTACTTCCTTTATTTCTCTAACTATTTGATCTTCATCATCTGCAATAAGAGTTAACACTCCTAGTGTTGCCAGGCCATTGTATCTAAGACTGCATTTTTCATTTTTAAGCTTATTATAAAGTCTATTTGCCTTCTTGCATTTTTCATAAACAGACTCTTCTCCAAGTGCCAAAATATGAGATAATGTCTGAAGATCATTTCCTTTCCAAAATCCTTCCTTATTTAATTCTTTATAGCACTCTTCTACCTTTTCCATAGTTTGTCTTACATCCAAATCTGTAGCAGCAAGCACTGCTGCAAAAACATAATCATCAGTAGAAGTTAGCCAAAAATGATTTTCTTTCATATTTTTATAGAATTCTTTCATTCTCTCGATCTTAGAATTCCAATACTCTCTAGGAACATCTTCTGCAAAAGTATAAGTAGCCAGCGGCAGATATGTGCTTTTTCTAAAACCTTCCTGTTTCATTTTTTCATGAACTTCAATCATTTCTTGAAAAAAACCCTTATAATCCTCTTCAAAACATAAAAGAGTAGCTATAATTAGTTCATTATTTCCTCTATAATCAGATGTCCATTTTGTTTCCTGCTTTATATACTTTTTTATTTCTTCAATTTTATCTATATTTACCTTTTCACCTCTTGCTGCATGCATCATTGCGCAAAAGTGTTTTAACAAGCTTGTATCCCATTTAAAATTACTTTTAAGTTCACTATAGTTTTCTACCATTAGTTCCACCTTTTTTTTCAATCTTATATCCACTATAATTTCCTCCCTATTTAACTTAATATCATTATTACTTAAAATATTTATTTTGTATATACATATTAAAATAAAATATTCAAAAAATAGTAAAGTAAATCTTAAGATTTACTAAATATATTAAGAAAATAAACTCATGCTATTTAAAATCAAGCATAAAAACTAGTTTTGAGGAAAACCTACATTGTATTAGAAAGGAGAGACAATTGTGCAAAACAAAATACGAAAGACTACTAATAATAAAAAAGAAGACAATAGATTTAAAAAGAAAAATATAAACCATGACCCACAAGATGAAAGCTCAAGAATAAAGTTTGGTTCTCCACCAGAAAAACATTTAGATTAATTTTTGAAAATTAACATTTTATATAAAAGTTATTAATAAAACAAATTAGGAGGCTTAAGCGATGAAATCACATCAAAATAAAGGTCATCATGAAAAAGCCATGGAAAAAGCTAAAGATTTACTTCATAAAGGTACAGGTATGGGAGAGATAAAAGAAGTTACAGGTCTCAATGAACATGATGTAACTAAAGCTAGAATGAAAATGGAAGGCAAAATGTAGAAAGGGGTTCTATGCATGAGTGATAATAGCTTAGATGAAAAAAAGAAAAAAGCTAGAGAAATGCTTATTTCTGGTAAAACCGATAAAGAAATCAAAGACGAAACCGGATTAAGACCTAAAGAAATAAGCAGAATACAACAGGAAATTACAAAGCATTTTTAATATTTAAGGAGTCTGCTGCTAGTCATTAGTACGCCAACATTGTCAAGTCTCAATTTTTAATCAGGGCTATTGCAGCAGCCCCTCTCATCACACAAAACACTTTTTACAAATTGAGACTGAGTTTTTAGTTTAAATTACAAATCATCAAATTTACACCACTTTTAATTATCTCTTCCTTCCACTTTTCATCTATATTGTTATCTGTGACTATAACTGATAAATTTTTTAATGGTACTACTTGTGAAAGGGCTTTTACACCAAATTTAGAAGAATCAGAAACTACTATGGCTTCATCCACACAATTTACTACCTTCTTTTTTACACTTACATCATTTAAATCATAATCACTAAGACCAATTTCATCATCAATTCCACCTGCTGAAAGTATTGCCTTGTCAAAATGAAGATGTTCTAAAACAAGTTCAGTAAGAGGACCATTTAAACATTTTTCTTTTTTTCTAACTTCTCCACCTAAAATTATACATTTTGCATCTAATTGCTCAGTTACAAACCCTGCCACGTAAAGGGAAGTAGTAAAAATAGTCAAATTTAGCTTGTCTCTTAAATTCTTTACAACCTCCAGGGGAGTTGTACCTAAATCCATAAAAATTATATCATTATCATTTATTAACTTAGCACATTCTATTCCAATTGCCTTTTTTTCTTCTTTATTTATTAATGCTCTCTCATTATATGAAGGTTCCCAGCTTAATTTTTTAGTTAAAATTGCACCACCATATACTTTCTTTAGACAACCTTGTTGTTCAAGATAATCTAAGTCTCTCCTTATAGTTTCGTTGGAAACATTAAAAATTTCCATAAGTTCAGATGTTTTTATATTTTTTTGCTCTCTTATAAGCCTAAATATTTGTTCCTGTCGTTCTCCAGCAAGCATTTATTTTCCTCCAGATTTCTAACTTTTTATTTTTAAACATTTATCACTTGGAACATAGACATTTATTTTTTCACCTTCATAATAAACATTATCGCCTCTATTTAACGTATCAATTAGCAGCATCGTACCATTTACAATTACATTTAGTCTAACAATATTGCCTAAAAAATATACATTTCTAATAACTCCACTGAAGGTGTTTTTACCAATTACCGTATCTTCCAAAATAATGCTAATATGTTCAGGTCGTATAAAAATATTACTACAATCCTCAGGTTGATTTAAAAATTTAGGTGTTAAAAGATTATAAGTTCCAACAAAATTTGCAACAAATTTTGTCTCCGGATTTTTATAAATTTCTTCCGGGGTACCATACTGAACAATTTCTCCTTTATTCATAATAAATATTCTATCTGAAATAGATAAAGCCTCTTCTTGATCATGTGTAACAAAAAGTGTTGTTATTTTAAATTTATTATGAATTTCCTTTATTAACTTTCTCAAGGTAATTCGTATTTGAGCATCTAAAGCACTTAGTGGTTCATCAAGTAAGAGTACATCAGGACTTACTACTAAAGCCCTTGCAAGTGCTACTCTTTGTTGTTGTCCTCCAGAAAGTTGGCTTGGATAATGATTTTCACGTCCATTGAGACCAACTAAATTTATAATTTCTTCAACTTTAATTTTTATTTCTTCTTGTGGTACTTTTTTTAATTTAAGTCCAAAAGCTATATTCTCTCTAGCAGTCATATTGGGAAATAAAGAATAACTTTGGAATACCATCCCCATATTTCTTTTATTAACTGGAATGTTTACTAAATCATTATTATTTACAGAAATTTCTCCACTACTTGGATCTTCTAGTCCAGCTATTATTCTAAGCAAAGTACTCTTTCCACAGCCGGATGGTCCAAGTAATGATACAAATTCACCCTTTTTTATGCTAATATTTATATTGGATAAAGCTTTTACTTTATTAAAATTCTTATTTAGCTCCTTTATTAAAATATAGTCCATTATTCTTTAACCCTCCATTTTTTTCCTGGCGTTGTTAATACTGTTGTAATATATGAAATAACAAATATAACAATTGTATAAATTGTTACAACTGCACTAGCTGCATGTCCATTTTGGCTTAAAATATTATAAAGATACATCTGAACAGTCTGGTATGAGCTGCCAACCAATAGGTTAACTAAGGCAAAGTCACCAAATAATATTGCTACACATAAAAGTACTGCAGATATCAATTCTCTCATTATATTTGGCACTATAACCTTAATAAATGCTTGAAATTCAGTGCAGCCTAAAATCATTGCAGCTTCCTTAAGATTAGGTGCATTTATTCCCCTAAAACTATTTCTTATAGAGTGATACATAAATGGTAAACATATAATAAAATATGCTCCTAATAATATCCACATGGTTCCAGATATATTTATAGGGTCTTTAGAATAGATCTGGATAAGCCCTATAACAAGTACCACACCTGGCATAATAAAAGGGAGTAATGACAATACATCAAAAATCTTTTCCAACTTTTTAAAATGTAAACTAGCAAGGTATATGCTTGGAACCATAATGATAATACTTACTAAACAAGTCAAAATGCTTATAACTGTACTTCTTAATAATGCTAATTTAAATTGAGAATTTCCTAATATCAAACTATAGTATTTAAAAGTATAGCTTGTAGGCAAAATAGTTGTATCCCAACTGCCTGCCACAGAAAACAGAATTATAGCCAGCATTGGTACAAATAAATATATAAATAATAGTACTAAAAAAATCTTTTTTCCTATACTCTTTTTCATTTCTTTTCCTCCAAAATTTAATCTATGTTTTTAATAAGTTTAATTTTTACAAAAACAAATATCATTAAAATTCCACCTAAAACCATAGATAATGCACTAGCTAGTGAGGGATCAGAAGCTATATCATTAGATACAAGATTTGCAATAGTTATTGCAACTAGATTTTTATTAGAACCAACTAGAGCATAAGCAGTTGCATAGGCACCTAGTGAATTTGCCAAAAGGATACACAAACTTCCAGCTAATGAAGGTAGTAATGTAGGTATTTCTATTTTAGTCCAAATAGTAAATTTACTTGCACCAAGCGTTGAAGCTGCTTCTATGATATCGTCATTTATTGCATAAACAGCAGGATACATAAGCATTATTGCCAAAGGAATTTGAAAGTATATATACACAAGAATTATTCCCATCCAAGAATATAAGTCAAATCCACTGCTGTATAAATTAATGCCTAGTTTGCTTTTAAAAAATATGGTAATCAAACCATTAGCTCCAAGTAATACAATAAAAGCAAAGGCAAGAGGTACTCCGGAAAAGTTAGAAGTCATGTTCACAATAGAAACTAATCTTTCTGCAATATCCTTCTTTAACGATTTTAAGCATATTGCAGCACAAGTACCTATAATCAAACCAACTAGCGATGAACAAATAGATACAGTTAACCCATTCGTTAAAGACATTAAATAAAATTTACTTGTAAACACTTTTATATAGTTAGAAAGTCCTATTCCACTATTTGTAATAAAGCTATTTATTAATACATAAATTCCAGGTATTATTTCAAATGATAAAACTAAAATTATTAAAAATATGAAAGGAAGCCATAAAAGGCTTCTCCTTCTTATTTCATTTTTTATTGTGCTAATATATTTTGTTTCCATAAGTCCGGTATCTCCTTACATGTTTTATTCCACACAGCATAATCCTTTATAGTTTTTGCAGATTTATAATCACTATCTGGCATCATTTGTTTTTTTACATCTTCAGGAATATTAACTTTTCTAATAGGCCTTGCAAATCCCTTAGCTAAATTTATTTGGCCTTGATCGCTAAATAAATAATCCTGGAAAGCTTTAGCTGCATTTGGATGAGGAGCATATTTGTTTATTATCGATACATAAGCACTCATAACTGTTGCATCAGTAGGAATTACGACTTCATAATCACCTGCTTGATCAATTTGCTTTTTATAATTTAAAGCATTAAAATCCCACACAATACCAATTGGAATTTCTCCTTTTTGAAAATTGCTTACTTTTTCATCAACATTGTTTAAATTGCCCATAGCATTTAACTTCTTAAAAAAATCAATACCCGGCTGAATATTTTTTTCATCTCCACCATTTGCATATGCTGCCGCAAGTACAGCATTTTGTGATTCTGCAGCCTTCATTACATCTCCTACAGATATACATTTTTTATATTCAGGATTTAAAAGCTCTTTAAAACTGTGAGGTGCGTCTTTTACAAGCTTCTTGTTTACAAAAAAGGCTATAGTTCCTGTATAAGCACCTGTCCAATATCCATCTTTATCTTTAGCCCAGTCAGGGACATCATTCCAGTATTTGTTTTTATAAGGTTGTACTATATTTTGAGATTTAGCAATATCACCAAAAGTTATTCCCACATCACCTATGTCACCTACTGGTTTATCTTTTTCAGCTTTGAATTTTGAAAGTTCTTCTACACTTGTCATGTCTGTATCTTGATGAATTATTCCATATTGATTTTCAACATTTTTAAAAATTTCGCTATAGTTTGCCCAAGTATCAGGCATACCATAAGAAATAAGTTTTCCTTCTTTTTTTACAGCTTCTTTTGTAGGCCTTACTTGAAGCTGTGCATCATTATTATTTGTTTTTACAGCATCTCTTTTGGTTCCACATCCTGCAAGTGTAGATGTAAATATTGATGTAACAATTAAACTTAATATTATGGCTCTTTTGGAATTTTTTAACATATCTTCGCTCCTTTAAACTTTTGTATTATTACTTAAATTTAAATTTCATATAGGGTGACGGATCTATTTTAAGTATTTCACATATTAGTGGTGCGACTATAAGCTGTGAGTATTCTTCTTTTTCAAAATCTACACTGTTGTCAAATATGAATAAGGGTAAGTTTCTAAGCAAATCAACATTGCCACCATGATTCCCTAATTCACTCATTCCATGATCAGAAGTTACTATTATTGAATATTCATCTTTTAACCACAGTGGTATTAAATTGGCTAGAATGCTGTCCATTTCAACCAACTTTGATTCATATTCTCTAGAGCTAGAACCATACTTATGTCCAACAAAATCCAATCCCATAGGATGAATCAACAACAAGTCTGGGCAATATGTATTTCTTAAATATTCTCCGTCTAGAAATAAATGAGTATCAGGATAACTGTCATCAAAATAATAAATACCATGTTGAATATTCAAATCATCATCATGAAGTTGCCTATGACGCATATTATTAAAGGGACTTATATTATACAATTCACTTATCCAGCTATAAGCTGCAGCTCCTGTAGTTAAATTACTTTTTCTAGCTAAAGAAAAAATATTCTCCATATTTGAATTGCGTGTAATATTATTAGATGTTATACCATGTTCACACACAGGTGTACCAGTAAATATGGTTTCATAACAAGGCCTGGAAAGACTGGGAAGTTCACCTCTTATATTTACATATTTAGCTTTTTTGTATTCAACCATATGCCATAAATATCCCATATGATCTTTTGCACCTTTTCTCGTAAGTCCATCTAGTAGTATAAATATTAACTTTTTCATACACTAATCTCCTTTCAAGTTGTCTACAACTAGAATTATGCACTTAGCTTGTTAAGACAACTTTACAAATAAGTTAATTCCATGTAAATCAATCCAATTCCGCACAATTCAACATAATTTATTTTTATAAGCGAAAATTTATTCAGATAATGAAAAATGACATAATCAAATAAAACTTTACTTGATTATGCCACTTTCAATTTTATTATTCCAAGACACATTTCATAGCTTTACCTTTTTCACTATAACTAGTGTCATTTACAGATTCTACTTTAAAATTTCCATTTTCATATGTAATCTTAGATATACTTGAATTATCCATATCTCGCACATTAAAATTCTTGTCCAAATAATCAATAATCAATCTAATTATTCCACCGTGAGCTACTACAAGTATATTTCCACTCTCACCATCAGAATTTTCCATGCATATTCCTGTTAGTGTTTTCATAACTCTTTTTATTACTGTATCATAACACTCCGCTTCCTTTGTATCATCTAGGGTTGCACATGAATTGCAGTATTCTCTTTGGAAATCATACTTTTCTTCTGCTTCCTTAAAAGAACTTACATTAAGATAGCTAAGTATATCGTTAAACATTATACTCTCAAGCTCTCCTTCGTATTTTCCAAAATACATTTCTCTTAGTCCTTCAAGTTCTTTTAACTGTAAATTTTCACTTGCCTTATTTTCCTTTATAACAATTTTTGCAGTTTTCACTGCCCTACCCAAATCACTGCTGTAGGCTGCTTTAAATTTAACATTGCTAAGTCCAAGCCCTGTATTTACAGCTACCTCAATTCCTGCCTTGGTAAGAACTCCATCGCACCATCCCTGAGTTCTATTAGCTTTGTTTAAAATGGTTTGTCCATGTCTCATTAAATATAAAGTAATTTTACTTTTATTATTACTGCTCATCTTCTCCTCCATAATTATATCTGCACAATATATGCCATATTATGATTATTATAACTTATCTTTTAAATCATTTCATTATTAAAACTTTCAAATTGCGTTGAAGTAATTTATAGTCTTCTATAAAACTAATTGATTCTAGCTTTTTGTAGGTTGTTTCTGGCAATTCCTCTAATGGAGTTTTTGCAAGTATTTTTCTTGTCTCCCAATCATTAAATTCGGTAATATCCTTTATGCTAGTTATACATTTTTTATTTGCAGGACAGATAATTTGACATCTCATACAACCTATTAAGCAATTGTGCCACTCTGGTCTTAAGCTTTTTTTGAGATCTCCGCTATCTTCATTTTGAAGTGTAATACATTTATTAGCATGTACTATAAATCTATCTTCTGCTATTGCCCCTGTAGGACAATTTTTTAAACACAGATCACAATTTTTACATGCTTCCATAACGGTATACTCTCCCCAGGAGTCATTTTCCCAGGGCATATCTGATACATATACTCCAAGCCAATAAAAGCTGCTTTCACCATTTATATAACAAATATTATTTTTTCCATATGCACCTAGTCCACTTTTTACTGCTAAAGGCTTACATGGAATATTAACCTTAATTGCCTTAAAATTTTCATAGGAAAGTATCTTCTCAACAATTTCAGTTATCTCAGATATTTTCTTATGTTTTTTCTCAAATTCACTGCTTGAATTTAATAAATACATTGGCGGCATAATTACAGCATACTTTTTTAAGCCTAAAGTAAAATATACTCTTGCTACTGGCTGTGGAACCGCTATAATAATAATTGATTTTGGTTTTAAAAAATCATCTGATACTTTATAATCAAACTTATTTAAATACTTCCCAATATTAACATTTATATCTTCATAAGTTTGTTTCATATTTTCTATGTCTAATTTTATTTCTTCCATATGTTTAAAGGAGATAACTTGTGCCTTAAAACCATATTCTTCAACCTTCTTTATGAAATTATTTGCATAGTTTTTCATTTACCTGCACCCCTCTTCTTAATATGTATAGTGTAACTATCAATTTTACATAATACAGTTACATTGGTATAATTGAATAATAACATCAATCTAAGTAACGGTCAATATAATTAATGGAGGTTACATAAAATGGAGTTCTTATGTATGGATTTTATCAATAGTCAATGGTACAAAACTCATAAAATTTTTAAGGATCCCCTAAAGGATAAAAATTGGTTGAAAGATTTTTGTGCAAAATGGAATTTAGCAGATACTCATATACCTGATAAAGCAATGATTAATAAATTATTAGAACTTAGGGATTTTTTAAGTTATGTTACAAATAAACTATGTACAAAAAAAACATTAGATTTAAAAGACATAAATAAAATAAATGATTATCTTAAAGCTTCTTTATTTTATAAGATATTAGAGAAAAGTGAAGATAGATTTTGCATAAAAACTGTTCCAGTTAAATCCTGTTCAGATTTTATCATATTTGAAATCATTTCTTCTTTTGCTCAAATGATTTCAAAATACGATATAGACAGAATTAAACTTTGTGAAAATCCTGAATGTAGATGGGTTTTTTATGACGAAAGTAAAAGTCATACACGAAAATGGTGTGACAATACCTGCGCAACTCTTATAAAAGTTCGCAGATTTAGAGAAAATAGAAAACAGAAAAAATGACATGATCAAAACTCAATTTGATCATGCCATTTTTTGTTTATATAAATGCAACATCCAATTTATCACGATCTACTAACCTTTTATACTTGTATTTAGGATATCCAACCATAAGTGCACCTGTTATTACTTTGTCTTTAGGAACATTGAATAAATCTAATAATGAAGCATAATTTGAAAATGCACAAAATTCAAATAATCCAGCCCAGCAAGATCCTAGTCCTAATGTAGGTGCAAATAATTCAACATAGGATAATGCGGAAATGCTATTTTCTCTTCCATTTTTAAAATCCTTTGGAGCAGTTGCTAATATAATATTAGGAGCATCACGTAAAATTGAATCTATGCCATTTTTTCTATAATTATTTATATGTCTTGAAAAGCTCCAATGAAGCTCAATATTATCTTCCATCCACTTAACTATTATTTCAGTAGATTTTTCTAATATTTTTTTATCTTTTACGATAATATAGGATATACCTTGTGAATTACTAGCAGTAGGAGCAAAACGTGCAATATTAATTAATTTTAGCAACTCTTCATCAGGCACAGATACATTTTTGTAACATCTTATTGACCTGCGGGATCTAATAAAATATTCAGCAGTTTTTGAATCCAATTCTTTAAAATCTTTTATATCTACTTGATTACATAGTGGAGTTTTAACATTATCAAGTGCACCATAAGGACATACAGCAGAACATTGTCCACAAGCAATACAAAAATTTTTATTAGCTTCAGGCCCATCTTCTTTCATATATAAAGCTGTAGTAGGACAAACTTTTGTACACGCCCCACATTTTATACATAATGATTTATCTATTTTAATTAAATCCATTAATATTCACCTCTTAAATCTTGTGTTTCACAAATTCAATTCCTATATCAAATGCTTTAGTACAATCTTCAGGAAATACTTCTTTATGCCTTTTTAACTTTTTTTCATAATCAAACATATCTGAAACCACCTTTGAATAATCATTAAATTGGTAAGTATCAGTACAATACAATGTTTTACATTTTCCAAAGAATTTTTTAAATAGCATTTCGTTAGATTCAAGATATTTATCTAAACATATATTTTTCATTTTCTCTTCAGATATGTTCATTGTATATATTAATGCTGCAGGAATATTTCTAGGTAGAAGTGTAGGATGATTAGTATACTCTATCAACGGAAAAAATAGCCTTTCTATAAATGATCTTGTTTCACCCGTAACATTACCCAAATATATAGGTGAACCTAAAACCACTGCATCTGCTGTATCCAGCCTTTTTAGTACAGGAGAAAGATCATCTACCCTGGCACATTTACCGTAACTTTTACCTTCTTTTAATTTACATGCAAAACAGCTAGCACAACCTTTAAAGTTTAAATCATACAGATGGATAATTTCTGTTTCAGCCCCTTGAGAAGCAGCTCCTTCAAGAACCTTATTTAATAAAGTTGCTGTATTATGATTTTTTCTAGGACCTCCATTAATAGCTATTACTCTCATATCACAATCCTCCTTGTGTAATAAGTTTACATAGTTTTTAATTCAATAAAATTTCATATTTCTGTTGTAATTTCAAATTAATGTTGTAAATTACTTTACAAGAGATATTATATACTGTACTATCATTTTAGGGAAGTAGGTACTTTTTAGTAGTATAGTACCCATTTGTATACTTATAATAACTAATTATTATAAAATGAAGAGAGGTGAACATTAGCGATGACAATATAATAAAGTTCTGTTAAATTATATGTGTCATCACTAAATATAATAAATGTTGAAATTCAAAGGCAATGAATACAGCTGCTCCATGGAATTAACTTTAGATATCATAGGTGGCAAATGGAAACCTCTTATTATATGGCACTTAGGTGAAAATACTCTGAGATTCAGTGAGTTAAAAAGGGCCTTGCCAAATATTACTCAAAAAATGCTTACTCAGCAGCTTAGAGCATTGGAGGAAGATCAATTAGTGAATAGATTTGTCTATGCTGAAGTTCCTCCTAAAGTAGAATATTCTCTTACAGAAAAGGGTAAAACCCTTTTACCTGTTTTATCAACTTTATGTAATTGGGCAATTGAATATTATAATTCAATGACATCAATTTAAGAAAATGAAGTGACTGTAAACAAAGTGGAATGTTTCAATTCAATAAAATTTCATATTTAATATTTATTTACTTGCCCACTTCTCTAAAAATTTAATTGTCTCATTCCACGAGTCCATATTTGCCTTTGCCCAACTTTCTACATCGTATGGATATTTCTCTGATGGATATATTGACTGAAAAGGCACTGTCAACATATGACCTGACTTTGAAAAGGTAATGTGCTTATATTCATGTTTAAAATGTGATTTTTGAAATATACTGCAAGCTGTTTCTGAATGCATTTTTGAAGGCCATATTTCATCTGCTGCTGGATGATATCATTAAATAAAAATAGTATGCATGGATTTGATAAAAACTAAACCTATGCATACTATTTTATAAATACTGTATGTATCATTTAAAATAAAACTTTCTATAGCATTTCTAATATTTCTACCGTATATTTTTCACTTGGAGCATCAACTTCAACTGTATCTCCAACTTTTTTTCCTACTAATGCTTTTCCTAAATCCGACTCTATGCTTATAAGCATATTTTCTGGGTCAGCATCTATAGTAGTTACTAATGATACAATTTCTTCATCTTCATCCTCTACAAATTTAATTTTAAATTTACTATTAACACCTATTACCGATTTATCTGCACTTTTAACATCTATTACAGTTGCAGTTGAAATCATACTTAATAGATACTGGATTCTATTGTCATTTTCTCTGTAGTTTGCACAGGCTTCTTTATACTCTGCATTTTCAGACCTATCACCATGTGCAGCAGCTACTAATTTTTCCTTTGCTATTTCGGCCCTTTTTACAGTCATTCTATAGTCTAATTCTTCTCTTAACTTGTCAATATTTTCTTGTGTCAGTATATTCTTCATATAAGGACAAACCTCCCTGCCATATATTATGTTACTATTATATAATATATAGAGAAAAATTTAAAATTTCTTGCATAATTCTATAGTTTCAACTTAAACTAATCTATATAAAATTTAAGGAAGAGTTGATACTATGTTTGTAGATAGAAAAGATGCTGGGAAAAAACTTGCTGTAGAGCTTAAAAAATTTAAAGATGAAAGCCCTATTGTTCTTGCTATTCCAAGAGGAGGAATAGTAACAGCTTATGAAACTATAAAAAAATTTGGATTCGAATGGGATTTAATCATTCCAAGGAAAATAGGTTCACCTCGTAATAAAGAAGTTGCCATTGGTGCTGTATCTTCAGATGGAACCTATCTTTTGAATGAAGGTTCTATAAATGTGCTAAATATATCTGAAGATTATATAGGAAAGGAAATATCTAAGCAAATAAAAGAAATTAAAAGTAGATTAAATAAATATAAAGGAAATGAAAATTTTCCTGATGTAAAAAATAGAACAGTAATAATTATTGATGATGGAATTGCAACGGGTTTTACAATACAGGCCGCTATAAAGTCAATCAAAAAACACGCTGCAAAAAAAATCATTCTAGCTGTACCAGTAGCTCCACGAGATACAATTTCTTTATTGAAGAAATTTGTAGATGAAGTTATATGCCTATTTATACCCGATGAATTTTATGCTGTAGGCTTACATTATAAAAACTTTGAACAAACTACTGATGAGGAAGTCTTTACTATAATGCGTGAATTAGAAAAGAGATAATTTAATTTGCTTTTTTACATTACAAAATACTAAATTTTATTTCTTTGATATAGAACTTCGAATACCTTCCAATCCATTGACAATTCTATCTACATATTGACTATTTGTATAACAATTTATGCACTCCTGCAAGTTTCTTGCTTGCCCACGTTTTAAATATCCTATAAATGCATTTAACGCATTTTCATTACAATAGTCACTATGTACAACCCCATTTTGTTCAATACGTGTGCGTAGTTTCTGAATGTCAATAACAATTTGGTCAATTATATTACTATTTATTTGTTTAGAAACTAACCTATATATAATTGTTAAAATAAATATACCTGCTAAAATTGCAGTAAATCGTGATGCATAATACTTAAAAATATTTGTATTCACATCTTTTCCAATAAAAAAACTACTCAGAGAAGCTACGCTGTTATAAGATTCCTTTGAAATTATTCCAAATGAAAGGAAAAGAACAAATAAACTCCCTGAAATTTGAACTGTTTTCTTTCCTTTTTTCTCATATTTAACTCTTTCTTGATCTAACCCATTAATTCTAATTATTATTTTTCTTATTGTTTCTAACTGGCCTATTAAGATTTGCCTATTCTCCATGTAATTTCCCCTACCTCGTAAATTCATAACTTATCCTTATAGTTATATGTATATTAAATTTCTAGAAATTAATTCTCAAATATACTAATATGCTTTTTCTATATACATAACTTAAAATTTTCTTAATTTGAGTTGCAATGTTTAAAAATGCATCTTATATACTCTATATTGCATGTTAAAAGAAATCTATAGTTTACATTTATAAAACTCAATATAATAAATTTGTAATGAAAAGGAGGTTAATTTATGTTCAAAGGATTTATCTTAGGACTTTCAAGCGGAGGCTACTGCCTTGCTTCTTGTATTCCTGTATTTGTTCCCTATATTTTAAGTGAAGATAAAAAGACAAAATGGAATTTTATTTGTTTATCTAAATTCATGTTAGGAAGACTTCTTGGTTATATACTATTTGCTATTTTAGCGTGGATTACAGGAAACTTTATAATAAAACAATCTCACTTTAAAGGAATTATATTTGCACTATCTTATATATTTTTATCATTTACACTTATAGTTTACACATTTTCAAAGTCGCATAGATTTTGCAATATTAAATACTTTAGTAAGTTTTCTAACTACTCAAATAAAGAAAAAGGCTTTACTACTGTAGTGCTTTTAGGCTTTTTAACAGGTATAAATGTATGTCCTCCATTCATTTTAGCTTTTTCAGATGCTGCTTTCTTTACTAATATCCTCAGCAGTATTTTATACTTTGCTGCCTTTTTCGTAGGCACTGCTGTTTATTTTATACCCATTCCATTTATAGGTGTTTTAAAAGGTAAGCAAATTAAATTAATAGGTCAAATGTGCTCTTTAATAATTGGAGTGTTTTACATGTATTCAGGAATAATGATGCTTTTTAAGGAGATGATGTTAAATTGAATAATTTAGAAACTAAAAAAATAGCAGAAACAAGTACAGGCAAAAAGTTTGCAAAATCAGTAGCTGCTTGTATACCAATATTACTGTTAAGTATTGTTTTATTAAGCGGCGGCAGTTCCCTTCCAAAGGAACCTTTAATGAGAATTTCTTTTTCCATAGGCTATGTTTTTATAAATATAATATTTTTTCTTATGGTGTACACAAAGAAAACTTATAAATATAGGAGGATATTTTTTGTAATATATGCCTTACTTTTTGCAGTCAGTTTTATGACTAATTTAATAGAAGTTAGAGGAAGTATTTTCTATAATGAATCCACTTTTATTAATGGAGAAACTCCATTTTGCCATATGGTAATTCCAATGATTATAATACCTGCTGCTTTAACCAAAACCATAATTTTCCCCGGCTCACTTTTAACTGGATTTGCTAGCATTGCAAGTATGATAGTAATTTGGCTTGGCGCTAGTATAGCCTTTGGACGAGGCTTTTGCAGTTGGGCTTGTTTTTATGGAGGATTTGATGAAGGATGTTCTTTATTATGTAAAAAGCCAAAATTGAAAATAAATAGGAAGTGGACTTATTTATCCTTTGCTATTTTAATATCTATTGTTTTATTGTCTGCTGCTACTCTTGCTCCTGTTTACTGTGATTGGCTTTGTCCCTTTAAAGCAGTTACGGAAGCAGAACAAATAACTTCCACAATAGTGTTAATTAAAACTATTGTTTTTTACTCCTTATTCTTAATTTTAGTTATAATACTGCCTATACTTACTGGAAAAAGAACTCAATGCGGACTATTTTGTCCCTTCGGAGCCTTCCAGTCCTTTTCTAATAAAATAAATATATTTGAAATAAGAATAGATAAAAATAAATGCTTAAATTGCAAAAAGTGTGTAAGAGAATGTCCAACTTACTCAATAAATGAGAACAGTCTTGCAAATGGAAAAGCTTTAATGACCTGTACCAAATGCGGAAAATGTATAGATACATGCCCTGCTTCTGCTGTATCCTATCACATAAAAGGCACAAAAATAGGTGTAAAAACTAATTTATCCAGGTATTTATTTCTCTATCCTGCATATATTTTTGCACTTACAATTGGTGGTGGAGCTATGATTAAGGGAGTATATAGACTTTTAAAACTCATAACTACAGGCAGCTTTTTTTAGAAGTAATTAATAATAACGAGAAAGGCGGATTAAAAATGATCAAATTGAAAGCTTTTTTAGGGTATACTGCTGCTATTTTATCCTTATTTGTAGTACTAGCCACTTTTGTAGCTAATGACTTCTGGGCTAAAAAATTTGTTAATATAACTTCAGTAAAAGTTTCTCCTATATATACCGGCGGTGAAGTAAATAGGGCTATTTCTTTCAAGGATTATACCATAAAAATACACAAACCTGTATTTCAGGGTCTTTTTTCTGATAGACATAAGGGCTTTGTTGAAGTTGATTATGTAGGTAAAAATATACCCACAGTAATTTCTCAAAATATAGATTTTGACAGCGATGGTAAATATGACTTTTATATTAAATACGACACTAAAAATGATAAATCTCAATTTAAATCTTTAAATAAAAATGTAGTTTCTCTGCAGGGAGTATATAAAATAACGACTGGCTATGCTGTCAGAGTAAATTTAAAAAAGTAGGTAGCCATCAGATAAAAAGTAAGGTTCACATAGAAGTTTGAACCTTACTTTTTATTTAGTTATTTTTTAACACATTTAACGATTTCCTCTTAATTGTTTCTTCTTATTTATAAGTTTTAAATTAAAATTCAAATATTTTTTATAAGAGAAGTAACAAAAACTCATTCCAAGAAGTTCTGCCGATGCTAAAATTGACACCAACGTCATTGTTACAATTTTTTCATTATAAACCAAATGATAATATAAGGATGGAATGCAAGAAATAGCTCCAATTATAGTAAATACCGCTATAAATGCTACCTTTACATCCTTTTGTTTTATACCAAATATATATATAAACATAAGCCTAGAAATTGTTCCGATAACACCACCAAGTATACAAGATATAATTAATATAGATGCAACTACACCATTCATATTTATAACCGTTACCTGGCACATACCAACAAATAATCCAATAAATACAGATATTATTAAGTTAAATAAAAAGTCCTTTACGCTTTCCTTCATATTCAAATCACCTCAAAATTTATAAACCTCTCTATACTCCGAGGAATTTCTTAAAATCGTTCAAATATTTTCGTGTAACATAAACTTCTTCATCTATATTCATAATTTTTAATATAAGCTTACTATTAAACCAAGAAATTATACGATCTACCTTTTCTATATTTACAACAAAACATTTACTCACTCTTATGAAGCCTTTACTTTCTAGTTTTTCTTCTAACTCATAAAGCTTTTCCTTTACTTTATATTTTTTGTCCCTTGTTCTACCGAAAACGTCATTACCCATAGCTTCAAAATAGTAAATTTCATCATAAGTTAATACCTTAAGCTCATCTTTTTCGCATCTTCCTGTAATTATATTTTTAAACTCCTCTTTACTTGTTGAAATTTCATCTAAATAATCCATTAAAACATTTATGGTCGTCATATCAAAATATATGCCTATTTTTCCCTTTTTTAAAGGAAATCCTTTTTCAATTACACACACATTGGCATCCTTACTAATTTCTATTTTCCGAGTATTAAGTATTTCTTCTAATACTCTGGTCATATTTTCAGAACAAATTAAATTCATTTCCATAATAAAACCCCATTTTTCACATTCTACTATAAAAAAAAGTTCCTAAAACAACTAAGAAAAAAAAGTTTAAAATAGTAAATTTAATTAAATATTCCTTCTTCTCCTGTGGATATTCATTGACAAATATCTTATATGAAATAAGGCTAGCTAAAGAGGCAATTGGAGTTCCAAGTCCCCCAATATTTGCACCGCAAAATAAAGCATAGCTATACTTGGTAAAAGGAGCCAACAAAATTGTGCTCGGTACATTGCTGATTACTTGACTTAAAATAATCGAGACAATATAACTTGCTCCCATAGTTTGAGTAATATTTGATAAATTACTTTTCAAAATAGATATATTTGATATATTGCCAACTGCAATAAAAAAGCATATAAAAGTAATTAGCAATTTATAATCAACCTTTTTAAAGGTACTTTTGTTAAAAACGGAAGTAATTAGTACTACTACAAATAATGAAGCTAAATAATGCACCATACCAAAAACACTTAGAATTATAAGAACAAATAATATTGAAAATATACCAATTTTCTTTTTTTCAACTACTTTAATGCAACCCATATCACAATTAATTTGCCTTGGCTTAATAATAAAGCTTATTAATATAATTAAAATTAAACTAATGATACAAATAGGTAATGAAAAATTAAAAAAACTTTTTGCATTTAGTTTAAAAAATGAAAAAATATAAAGATTTTGTGGATTCCCCATGGGTGTTGCACTGCTTCCCAAATTTGCAGAAATTGTTACCATAACTGAAGGTATAATAATATTAAAATCACTTTTCTGTGAGATTAACACCATAATGGGCAGCACCGTCAATAATGACACATCATTTGTTAAAAGCATTGAAAATACAAATGAAATTAAACACAATACTTGAGTTAATATTCTTTGATTTTTACAACTATTTAAAATAGCTACCGAAATATAACTAAGTAAAGAGTATTCTTCAAAAACCTTTATTATAATCATTAATTCAAATAAGCAAGCTATCACTTTGAAATCTATGTAATCTATACGAGGAATATTAAAAAAAGAAGTAATTATTACTGCTAATAAAGAAGCCGAGAAAAAAATATCTTCACACAATTTTAATTTTATTTTATTTAACACATTTATAGCCATATTTCCCCCTAGAGAAAACATCAAAAAATTACCCGTACTTCAAAATCAGCACAAGGCTTGTCTACGTTCCCGCAATGTAAAACTTATTGCCGCTAAACTTTTCTATCCAATCCATAATTCTAACGAATTGTATAGAAAGAACCAGTTTATCAAACATTAGTGTAAATCTTATTTACTAATAAGTCAATATTTATTTTAATTTCTTATTTATCCCCTTTTATACGCTATTTGAGTCAGATATAAAAGCTTTTCAATTGTTAACTTAATGTTTGACAACTTACATCATATCTGTATATGATAAATTTGTTTATATAATTTTTTATCAATGAATCTTACTTAGTGGGATTTTGTTTGTCCCACTAAGTTTAGATGAATTATCTAGGGGCGTAGCTACTGTTATCTCCCGCTTTGATAGAAAAGCAGATATTCCAAATCTTTGATTTGGTATAGTCGCTTTCGCTGTGTGCGTGGGAGTGTTACAGTAAGTAGCCATCAGATAAGAATAATAAATAATAGGAAGGTTAATATATGGGAACAAATACAGTAATAACTCAAATAATATCGTTGTTTTTAGTTGCATTAGTAGGTTTTTATGGTGGAAAGAAAAATATTATAGATGAAAATTTATCAAATGGATTGTCCAAGCTATTAGTAGAAATAACCACTCCTTTTTTAGTTATTTCTTCATTTAGTATTTCTTATGGTTCAAATGTTGCAAATAATATTATAAGGACTTTTATCTACAGCTTCATAATATTTATATTAACTCCATTATTCGTAAAGCCTTTACTTATAGGCGTTGATAAAAACAAGAAGAACGTTCTTGAATTTGCAATGGTGTTTTCAAACTGCGGCTTTATGGGATTTCCTGTAGCTCAAAGTATTTTTGGAAACGAAGGAGTCGTTTATGCTGCTATATTTAACATGGTTTTCAATATTTTTGTATGGACTTATGGAGTAATGTTATTTAATAATACAAGCAGCTTTAAAGAAGTAATAAAATCTCTTAAAAATCCAGGAATAGTTTCTGCAGTAATTGGACTTTTAATTATGATATTTTCAATAAAAATTCCCCCTATTTTTATGAGCACAATGAAGATGGTGGGAGGCCTCACAACTCCTATATCTATGCTTATAATAGGAAGTTTATTGTCAAGAAGTGAGCTTAGTAAAATCATTAAAGACAAGAGTATGTACTATGGTTCACTCATAAAACTTATACTTATACCAGCAGCATTATACGTGGTTTCACTTTTATTTAAAGAACATTCTATGGTATTAAAGACATTAATCTTAATGCAAGCTATGCCTGCCGGCGCATTCACAACAATTTTTGCAGAAAACTTTAACAAGAATAAAGAGTATTCTGCTTTTATAGTATCCTTTTCATCACTGCTTTCAATAGTTACTATACCAATTGTAATTAAACTTTTTATATAGAGTTTCTAACCAGAAAATCAACTTATACTCCGGATATTTTTTACAAACTTCAGCTCGTTAAATATTTTGATAAGGCTAAGTAAAAAATTTTGAAAAATACTGAGAACTTTTGAAAACTCGTACCTCAAACAATTCAAAAGTTCTAGATTTTTCAAAAATTTTTTTCTAAGCCTTATATGCAAAATATTTAAAAGAGCTTCATTATTGTAAAAATATGCCTATGTATAAGTTGATTTTTAAGTTAGAATACCTATGTAGATTGTAAAGTTTAAAACTAAATCTATAAGTACCCGAAATTGCTAATTATAAACAGAGTTCTTGGCATCAGGTTAAATTTATAACTTTACTATTTAAATCAAACTGGTAATTTAGATAAGTTTAACGACAGCGTTAATTATCTATATATGAGTGATTCTAATTGAAATTTTAACTTATACATAAAATATACTAACAAAATTGAAATTACACTTAAAAACTTTTTTTATAAGTCTTAGTGAGGTATTTTAGAAAATCTTAGAAGCTTATATATGTCTGAGGTACGAGTTTATATAAGCTTCTTTAGGTTTTCAAAATACCGAGCTTTAGACTTATAAAAAGTTTTTAGTGTTATGAAATTTGTTAGTATATGGCTGGTATAAGTAAACTTTCTATTTAGAAACTCTATAAGCAATTATAATTAAATTATAATAAATTTTTGAACCTTTTTGAGCTAAGGTGTCTCTTATATAATAGGTGCACCTAAAAAAGGAGGTAATTAAGTGAATAACATCGACATAATACAGTGCTGTAAAGAAGGTGATCTAGATGCCTTTAATATATTATTTAAAGAATACAGTGTAAAAGCTGTACGTACTGTATATCTTATAACCGGTCAAAAAGATATTGCAGAAGATATAGCTCAAGAAGCATTTATAAAATGTTTCAATCAAATAAAAAAATTAAAAAAAGCAGAGGCATTTGAATCATGGTTCTATCGCCTTCTTACAAGAATATGCTGGAGGTACTGTTCAAAACAAAAAAACAACCTGTGTATTGATGATATCAATGATAAAAATACAGTTTCAAACAACTCACTATCTGACATAACAGAAAAAAATGAAATAAAACATCTTGTGGATAAGGCCCTTGATAAATTGAGTATGCCTTTAAAAACAACCGTTATCTTATACTATTATAATGAGTTGTCCATAAAAGAAATATCACATGTATTAGGATGTTTTGAAGGTACGATAAAATCTCGACTGCATAACGCTAGAAAATTACTTAAGAAAGAATTTTTAACTGAAAATTTTGAAGGTTACTATTTCAATGATAATAAGGATGTGAGGTGTAATGAAAATGCTTAATCAAGAACAATTTGATAAAAATATAAAAAAAGCTTTATTAAACAAATCTCAGGATATAGTACCATCTGATAACATGTTTGAAAATATAAAATCTGAAATTACATCAAATAGGAGTGATAAATATATGTCTAAAGAAAAATTCTTACCTTTTAGTTTAAATATTAAAAAAACTGTCATTGCTGCTTCCTGCGGATTTCTTATACTAGCAGGTTCAGTTGTTGCATCACCGAATTTAAGGGCTTCAGCTCTTCAGAGTATAGGTAAATATGTTGATGGTTATACAGATATGAAGGATTACAATAAAGCTCCATCTAAAGCAGATTTACAAAAGGATTTAGGTTATATTGTAAAAATACCTGACTCTCTTTCTGGAGGATATAAACTGGTTGATGCTAGTATAGATGGACATATAGACGGTGCAACCCCGGACAAACAATATGACAATAGAGGAGCAAATGCAACCTATTCCATAAATAATGATAGAAAAACAACCTTAACTCTTGGAGCTACAAAAAGATCTGTAGAAGCAGATGCCCCAATATTTAAAAATGCCGTACCTGTAAAAATGGGCAGCATTACAGGATATTTTACACAATATAAAGTACATGATGCACCTGAAGGCACTAAATTTTCAGCTAAAGAAAAGCAGGATATCAAAGATGGCAAGGAAGTTCTAATTGGTATTGGAAGCAAAAATAAAAATGTTAAGCTCAAAGAAAAGTTTAGCCAAGAAAGTTCATTAAAGTGGAAAGATAACGGTATAAACTATCAACTTACTTCTATGGGCAATTTAAGTGAAAGTCAAATGTCTGAATTGGCTCAATATGTAATAAGCTCTAAATAGTTGTTATGGCTGGTATAAGTATAAAATTCACTTATACCAGCCATATATTAGTAAATTCTTAATTTTTAATCCAGTGAGTATATAACATCACCTAATTGTTCAGCTTCTGCTTTATCATGAGTAACCAGTATAATGGTCCTTCTATTTTCGCTGTAAATCATTAAAAATTTCTCTATTATATCACTTTTTAATCTATCATCCAGTCCCTTAAAGGGCTCATCCATCAAAAGCAGATCACTTTTATAGGCAAATGCTCTAGCAAGTGCAACTCTTCTTTTCATTCCTCCACTTAATTTATAAGGAAGCTTGTCTTTATAATCCCACAATTCTACCATATTTAAAAATTTTCTTACAGCTAAATCTACTCTACCTTTGTCCATAGTAGATTTTAATACAAAAGCCACATTATCATATACACTAAGATATGGAATCAATCTATCCTCTTGAAACACATAGGATATAGTGCCACTCTTTAAATCAACTTTTCCATCATAATCTTTTTCAATTCCACTTATGATATTTAACAAAGTAGTCTTACCGCATCCTGAAGGTCCAAGAATAGCTGTAATCCTATTTTTCAAAAATTTCATATTTAAATTATAAAAAACAGGTACTCCCTCATAGTATTTACTCAATCTATTTATTGTAACTTCATATTGATCTTCATTTTGTTCTTCCATAAAATCACCCTCTTTATCAATGCACAATTTGCAGCTCACAATTTACAATTTTAGTAAACAACTACTTTTTTGCTCTACTCAAATAATACTTAAATATTTTTTCGAAAATAAAACTTAAAATTACGATTACAATAGTCCACGCAAAAAGTTCTGATGTTTCCAGAGTTGTTTTAGCATTTAAAAGATTTAGTCCTATAGAATAATTAGGAGTACTTAATACTTCAGATGCCACTGAAACTTTCCATCCGATTCCAAGACACATAAATATTCCTGATATAATATAATTTTTTATACTCGGTAGATATATATCTTTTATCACATACTTTTGCTTTACATTATATACACTCGCCATCTGTATTAAATATTTATCTACAGACTTTATACCTTCAATTACATTTGTATATATTATTGGAAAGCATATAAGTATAGCTGTAAAAATCACCACATTAGATGAATTAAACCACACTAAAGCTATGATAATTATAGATATAACGGGAGTAGATTTTACAGTAACTACAAGGGGTTCTAATAATTCTTCTATAGATCTATTCATTCCTGCAATTACACCAGTTATAATTCCAATAGCTATGGATAATAAAATTCCAATAATCACTCTCAATATACTATTAAAAACACTTTTCCAAAAATAATTTTTCCCCATTAAAATTATTAGGGTTTTTAGTACTTCAAATGGTGAAGGTAAAAGAAGAGAATTATTCATAAAAAGGGAGCAAAGCTCCCAAATCAGCATCCAAAATATCAGTATAGACAGTTTTTTAATTATTTTTGTTTCCACTGTAATAGAAATTTTCATCCGGCACTTTTCCTCCAATGGATTTTGGGTTATTATCATTTAAAACTTCATAAAATTTCTCCAAGGCCTGCTTTCCATCTTTAGCACTTATAAATACTATATTACTCTTTGGAATAGCCATTTCTGCTACTTTAGCCTTTGGAATTATACCTTCCTTTGCTATAAGTTTTCCTGATTCTTGTTTATTTTTATTTACAAAATCTACTGATTCTTTATATTTGATCAAGAAAGTATCTAAATCTTTTCCTCTCTTATCTATAAATGATTTTCTAAAAACTAAAGTTCCCATTACAAGCTTGCTCTGTCCTTGAGAAGCCTTGTCCCATTCCTTTGTCAAATCTATAGGTATTCTCAAACTACTGTCCTTCATTTTAGTTGTAGTTACAAAAGGTTCTGGTAAAACAGCCAGATTCACTTTTTTAGATGCTATTGCTTCAGCTAGATCACCATGATCCATTTTATAATCAATAGTCACATCTTTCCCTGGCTCCAATCCATTTTTCTTCAATATGTAATTTAGTACATACTCAGGAGTAGATCCCTTACCACTTGAATAAATAGTCTTTCCCTTTAGGTCAGCTATACTGTTTACTGTATTTCCATTTTCCACAATGTATAAAACACCTAATGTATTTATTCCAACTAACTCAACTTGACCTTTGGTTTTATTATATAAAATTGGTGCAAGGTTAGATGGAACTGCTGCACCATCCAATTCTCCGTTTACAATTTTAGACACTATTTGATCTGCAGAATTATACACAGTAATATCATAATCATTCTTATTTTCCATAAGTTTTGCCATGCCCATTCCAGTAGGTCCCTTTAAAGCAGCTATTTTAATTTTATCTTTTTTAGCTGAAGTTGCAGTTGAATCATTAGAACAACCTGCTGCAAACAGAGTTGAAATTATAATTATAAATGACATTATAAATATACCTATCTTTTTTTTCATAAAATTCCTCCTATAGCTAATTAACTTAAAACATAGACACAATTCTATTTTATTATAACATTATCCTCAGGCTTTAATTAATTTTATATTTAGAATTTTTAAAAATATAGGTTGACATAATAAATCTTTTGGATTAAAATAAAAGTATTAACAATATATCCCATAAATTGCTATCAATTTAGTATATTAAAAATATCTTAAATTTCACAGTTATCAATCCATATCTTAACCTGATCTCTTACTTTAAGTTTAAGATCAGTAATAGTTATCTAAAAGCATTACCTTTAAAAAGATAATTGTTAATAACTGAAAAATATTTATTAATAAAGGCATTTGAAAGAAAATAACGAGTCAAAGATGCGACGAATATTTTTTATCAGACTAGGAGGCAGGTTCCGCAGATAGTGAATCCTATCTAAGGGTTCTGGCGACGAAGTATGGTAAAAAATAGGCTAGCATACTGACTGGTTATTTCTTTGAAAATGCCTAAGCATCTTTGTAGCTATATATTAAGATGTTTATTAAATTTGAAAAATTTGTTCAGCATAAGGAGGAATCAATATGAAAGCATTACTTTTAGCTGGAGGCAAAGGCACTAGACTAAGGCCTTTGACAGACAAACTTCCAAAACCAATGGTCCCAATTATGGGTAAACCGCTTATAGAAAGAACTATACTAAAGTTAAAAGAATCTGGTGTTAGTGAAATTGTCATAAGCACCTGTTATAAATCTGATTATATTGAAAATTATTTAGGTGATGGTAAAAAATATGGATTAAAAATACATTATATCTCCGAAGACTTGCCTTTAGGTACAGGAGGCGCCATAAAAAATGCTGAAAGTTTCTTTGATGACACTTTTATAATCATGAATTCAGATATAGTACATAATCTATATTACTCTGATTTCATAAAATTTCATAGAGAAAAGAAAGCTTATGTTTCCATAGCTATGACTGAAGTAAAAGATCCATCTCAGTATGGGGTTATAGAATTTGATGAAGACAACTATATAAAAGCTTTTAAAGAAAAACCTAAAGAAGGAGAAACTACTTCAAAATGGATAAATGCAGGAGTGTATATATTTGAGCCAGAAGTACTAAAAGAAATACCTGAAAAGGAAATTGTATCTATAGAAAAAGACACTTATCCCCTGCTTTTAAATAAAAGCTATAAAATGGCTGCTTACAAATACACCGACTACTGGATAGATATAGGCACAATAAAAAAATATATAAAAGCACATGTAGATATATTGTACAGCAACTGCAATAAACTTATGAAAACAAAAAATCTTACAAATAAGAGCAATATAATTTTTAAAAATAAAAGTGTTAAAATTCATCCCAGTGTTAAAATAATAGGACCTGTATTTATAGGTCAGGACTGTATCATTGAAGCAAACTCTCAGATAGGTCCTTATGTAGTTTTAGGTAACAACTGCCATATTGGTGGTTCCTGCAATGTAAGCAAGAGTGTACTGTGGGATAGAATAAATGTACATGAAAATGTTAATCTGACAAATTCTGTAGTAGCTTCAGATTGCACTATAGAAAAATATTGCAATATAACTAATTCAGCTTATGTTTCAAACAATTATAATAATAATTTACTTGCAATATAAAAACTTAAGAGGTGATATCGTTGAAAAAAAATATAGTATTTTTGAGTACCTATCCGCCACGTGCCTGTGGGATAGCTACTTTTACTGCCGATCTTGTAAAAAATTTGAAAAATAAGTTTTCTTCCAATTCCTATAAAATAGCTGCTGTCAATGATGAAAATTATAAATATCCAAAGGAAGTATCCTTCACCTTAAATCAATTTGACAAAAAATCCTATATTCATCTTGCCAATATGCTAAATAATTCAGATACTAATTTAGTTATATTAGAACATGAATATGGAATATATGGTGGAGACTGCGGAGAATATATATTAAATTTTGTAAATAATTTAAATATTCCATTTATAACTACGTTTCATACCATACTTTCAATACCTTCTGAGAAACAAAAACTTATACTTAAAACTTTAGGTAATAAGAGCCAGAAAGTAATTACTATGGGAAAAAGTTCTATAAAAATTTTGATGAACACATATAATATTCCTGAAAACAAAATCATACTTATTCCTCATGGAGTTCCGGATATTGTTGTAGAAGATAGAAATTGTTTAAAAGAAAAACTAGGATATAAAGATAGAAGCATAGTAAGTACTTTTGGACTTCTAAGTCCTGGAAAAGGTATTGAATATGCTATAGAATCTATCTCTAAAGTAGCCAAAAAGCATCCTGAAGTTCTTTATCTGGTGCTAGGGCAAACTCATCCTTGTGTAAAAAAGGAACAAGGTGAAAGTTATAGAAATAAACTTAAGAATTTAGTATCACAATTTGATATTCAAAACAATGTAAAGTTTATAAACAAATATCTTACAAAAAAAGAAATAGTGCAATACCTAACTTTATCTGATATATACATGACTCCTTATTTAGGTAAAGAACAGGCTGTAAGTGGTACTTTAGCCTATGCAGCAGGCTATGGTAGAGTTATTGTTTCCACTCCTTATAGGTATGCGCAAGAAATGTTAAGCAAAAATAGAGGACTTCTTGCAAAGTTTAAAGATGCAGATTCCCTGGCAGAGGCTGTGAATTTCTTATTGGATAACCCACTTAAGCGGCGTAACATGGAAAAGGCTACCATGAAGTTAGGCATGAAAATGAGATGGCCTTCTGTTGCAGCACAATATGAAAATCTATTTGCTTCTGTTATAAAAAGCAGTGAAATTGCAACTCAGGTGGTGTAATATATGCTTACCTTTGAAGAAAAAGATTCTGTACCCCTTTTTATCATGACTGACGATACTGGAATGATACAGCACAGTGTATTTTCAGTTCCGGATCCAAATTCAGGATACACTACAGATGACAATGCAAGGGCTCTCATTGTAGCTGTAATGCTGTATGAAAAATTCAAAAGTGAAAAGTATATAAAATTAATTTTTACATACACTTCATTTTTGCTCTATGCTCAAAATAAAAGAGGAACTTTTAAAAATTTTATGGCCTACAATAGAAATTTCATTGAAGAGGAAGGCTCTGAAGATTGTTTTGGAAGATGCCTGTGGTCACTAGGGTATACGCTCCAATCAAAAATTATTCCATCCTCTATAAAACATGCAGTTGAAAATATGATATTAAAAGCCTTACCCAATGTAAAGTCACTGTCTTACACTCACAGTAAAGCTTACTGCCTTTTGGGACTAAATTTGATTTACGATGAACTTTTAGAAACCAGTTCTACATTTAAAATTTCAAAGTATACTGTAAAAGAAGATATAACTACGCTCTCAGATTCTCTTGTAGAGAATTTTAAATGTTACAGCAGTGATTCCTGGAAGTGGTTTGAAAATAGTCTCACTTATGGTAATGGCATATTTCCCTGGTGCCTTTTAAAAAGTAGCAATGCATTAAACAATAGGGAGTATCTAGATATTGCCCTAGAAGCTTTAAATTTTTTGGAGCAGCAGTGTTTTAAACAGGATTATTTTAAACCTATAGGAAATAATGGTTGGTTTAAAAGAAATGATTCTCATCCATGCGAATTTGATGAACAGCCTTTAGAGGCCTGCGGAACAGCTCTTATGTATATGGAAGCTTACAAATTACTAAAAGACACAAAATACTTGGATAAAGCAAAATTATGTTATGAATGGTTTTTAGGTAAAAATTCCGCAAAAAAATCACTTGTAGATAACTTTACAAGGGGAGGCATGGATGGAATAATGGAAAATAAAATGAATTTAAATCAAGGAGCTGAAAGTATCATAGCAAAAATACTAACAGAGCTCCTTCTCTCGAAATATATAGACTTCTAAGTAAAAAATCAACTTATACTGCGTATAAGTTGATTTTTCACTTAGAAGCCTATTTATATTGCTTTCCTAATTCATCTGCAGCAAGTATAGCAGAATATACGTCCTCCTTTGTAACTTCAAATGGCATATTATGCATAGTGTCATTTTCAGCACAGGAAATTTCAGCTACTTTCATTATATCTTCATTATTTACCTTCTTAATACCCAAATCATTTAATGTAATTGGAAGACCAACTTGCAAACAAAAGTCTATGACCTCTTCTATTTCTTCCATAGGGCTGTTTTCAAGAACCAATTGAACTAAAGCTCCAAAAGCAACTTTTTCTCCATGATATAATCCATGACATTCCTCAAGTGCTGTAAATCCATTATGAATAGCATGGGCAGCTGCAAGTCCACTGCTTTCAAATCCAACTCCACTTAAATAAGTATTTGCCTCAATTATATTTTCTACAGCTTTAGTTGGGACTTTATTTATAACCGCCATTTTAGCTTTGAGACCATCTTCTAAAAGCGTATCATAGCATAACTTTGAAAGTGCAAAAGCAGCTTTTGTAGCCTTTCCGCCTGACATAGTAACAGCCCCTGATCTGACACAAGCTCTTGCCTCAAAATAAGTAGCTAATGCATCTCCCATACCTGAAACTAAAAGCCTTACAGGTGCTTTTGCAACTATAGATGAATCTACAAGTACAAGATCTGGATTTTTAGGAAGTGCCAGATATTCACTAAATACACCTTCATCTGTATATATTACAGAAAGTGCACTACATGGAGCATCTGTTGCTGCTATAGTTGGAACTATTACAACTGGGACTTTGGCATAATATGCTACAGCTTTTGCTGTATCAAATATCTTTCCTCCTCCTATACCAATTACAACATTATTTTTATTTTCTTTTAATTTTTTACACAATCTATCTATTTCATTTTTGGAACATTCTCCATTAAAGGCTTCAAATGCTAACGAAGAATCCTTTCCTTTAAAACTTTCTTCTATTGTACCCCTTGTTCTCTTAATTCCATTTTCACTAGCTATGATAAAAAAACTATCTCCAAGATTTTCAACGTAGTTAGATATATTTTTAAGCTCACCGTTTCCCTGTACATATTTTCCCGTAGAAATAATAATTCTTGACATCTTTAACCACTCCTAATCTTAGTTATTTTTTTAACAAAATATATCTGTATTATAACATTAAACCTTCTGTTATAAAAGTTAAAAATATCCACAAATATAATATATTTGTGGATATTTTACTATTTTCTCTTTATTCTATGCTTTTGAGGTTTTAAAGTAAGTTCTGTTACTACCAAGTTAGAAGGTTCCCTAAGTACCCATTCCACCACATCTGCTACGTCTTTACAATTTATATAAAAGTCTTCACTGCTATCATCTTCACTGAAATTTGCATTTCTATAGAAATTTGATTTCGTCATATCTGGATGTATTGTTATTATTTTTACACCTGTTTTTCTCACTTCACTAAAAAGGCTTTCAGAAAAATGAGTTAACCCTGCTTTTGTAGCAGAATAAGCACAGCCATAAGTACTTATTTCCTTTGCTGTAACTGATGATATATTTATTATAATTCCCTTATTTTTCTTAAGCTGCCTCATCAGTATACTACTGAGCACCATAGGTACTTCCAAATTCACTGTTATCATTTCGTGTATTTTTCTAGGATTTAATTCTTCATGGGGGCCAAAGTATCCAACTCCACCATTATTCACAAGTAAAAATATTTCATCTTTGGCCTTTATTTCATCTATTCTCTGGAAGAATTTATTTGTATTTGTTATATCACAAATTTCTCTTATAAAATTGGGATTATCAAATTCTACCCTGGAAAAATCTCTGCCAAATCCGTAAACCTTGTAACCCATATTCAATAGTTTCTGAGCTATTTCAAATCCTATACCTGAAGAAGCTCCCGTTACAATTGCAGTTTTCACCCTTACACCTTCTCTATAATTTTGTATTATTTTTATTGTACAAACACTTTAGATTTTTTAACATATTTGCAAACCAGATCATATACAAAATTCACCAAAAGCTTATGGTGCTCTTCTGAATAACTGCAGGTTCCATCTTCAGTTTTAAATGGATAAGCCAATAATAGCGATTGTGGATTCATTTTCTCCATGTTTTTTAAATAATCCTTACCAATTCTAAATACACCAATACTCACATCCTGTATATTTTCTTCCGGAATAACCCTGAATGTATCTTCTACACAATTTTTATAATATTTTTCCCAATTATGTACATATAACAGCGGATCAAAACAAACTCTCACCTTCCAGCCCCTATCTACAGCACTTTTAATACTATTCAACCTGGGCCTAAAACTTGGAGCATTGATTTCATATTTCCTGCAAATTTCTTCTGGTGAAAGAGTCCATGCAAGTATTACATTATCCTGCGGCACCACATCTTCTATACTTTTAAAATTGGAACTTTTAGTTCTTACCTCTATTTTTAAATTATTATGTTTTTCTGCAAACTGTATCCATTTTCTAATAAAACCTGTTATATTTTCAAAGGCCATAAGATCCGTATCATAAGATATACATAAATAAACGGAGTGCTTTTTTAGAATACACTCCACCTGTTTGAAAACATCTTCCAAATTCACAAATAGAACTATATTTGCCGAAGAATAAACTCCCTGCAGATAACAATACTCGCAATTATACAAGCAATTCATAATAGATGAAGTATAATAAAAATGTTCATTTCCAAAATCATCACATACCCTTGCACCTTCATAAATTAAGTTTCCATCATTACGTGCAAGTATTAGTTTATGAGACTTTTTTTGCACCAGAAAATCTTGATTGTGTCTGCAAAATACATCTTTATAATGATTTATTTTTATAACATTGGATTTTTTAAACTTAAGCAGTATCCTCTTTGTATTTTCATTTTCAATAACCCCTTTTTCCACATAAATATGAGAAAAACTACATAAGTTCAAGCTGTTGTACAAGTTTTTCAAAATACATCTTCCTCTCATATTTAGTCTTACAGTAAATCTGGGTAAAGGGCTCAAGAGCTAGGATTAAGTTATCATTTCTAACCTTATATCCTTTAGCTAACTTCTTTAACTGGTGCTGCATGGAAACAGATAAATTAAAATTGCATACTATTTCATTTATATAGTTCATGTCCTTTTCATCCAATATATCCTTAGGTTTTGCACATTCGTGTTCGATATCCTGTATCCAACTACATATTTCATCTAACTGTTCACAAATTAATTCAGTAACTTTTTCCCCAGTTACATTTGTTCCATCCAAATAGTCAGATACTATCTTCAAAGAATAAATTCTATGGGGCGGCATAAATATAGATACCGCTTGAAAAAAAGCAGCTCCTTCCATGTCTACAATGTCTCCTCTTATTTTTTCTAGATCATTTTCATCCACTATTTTTGCAAAACTCTCCAAACATGCTTCTTTAAAAGGATGTTTAAATATCATGTCAGGATAAAAATCCTTATCCGTAATGTTATCAATTATTTTATTACAAAGTACTGACGTTCCAATTTGAAAAGTTCTATCTTTACTTCCACAAACGCCTATATTTATAAAGGTATCGTATTGGTCAGCTTCAAATTTAGCTATAATATATGCACAAGCAGAAGCCATATTTATTGCTCCAGTTTTACTTACTATAAGTACAATTTCTTCATTTTTAAAAACTTGAAATTTATTTACGGAATTATCCCTTTTTAAATCAAACCTTTCTATAAATGGCTTTGCCTCACAATGTAATGCTGTTACTATAAAAACCATATTTGCCTCCCTGTTGCCACTGTATTTATAAATAATTATACTTTAAATATACACTGAAGTGTATTAAATATCTATTACTTTATCCCCCTGCATAAATACCTTTTTATTTTATAGTTCCAATCTTCATAAACTTCACCATAGTCTTCTTTTACAAATTCTAAAAATTCATCTAATACTCCCAATTTATCTAATCCTTTCATTAAATGTCTTGGATAATCGCAGCATTTGGAATAATTATTTTTAGGATCTATTACTTTTATGGAAGAATCTTTACATAAATATAAGTCCTTACACCTTATATCCAGTTTAGTAAACTTGAGTTTCTGAAACTCTTTAATAAGATTAATAATGTTCTTTGCAACTTTTTCATTTAACCCATTTTGTTTAATGTAGTAATCAAGTCTCTCCCCTTTTGCATAACTTCTCACAATATAATAAAGCCCATGAGAATATATTTTAGGAAAATACTTGCTCTTACTAGTTTTTTGTAATATGTTATATTCACTTCTGCAAACATATTTGCTTTTAAATATTTTAATCACTTTATTATTATCTTCTAATAAATAAACAATTCCATTATGCCCACATCCTAAAAAATTTGCCCTCCTAAGCATGTTTTCAGCTGCGCTATCTAATTGAATATAATATCCATCCCTTTTCTTCATAAATATACCTTTCTATATTATTCTTAGTATATTGTATGAAATTATATTTTGTAACATGAGTACTTAAAATCAAGTATCTCATGGTAATATAGAAAATTTTTTTACTTTATTTTGAATTTCTTTGGGAAAAGCATCCCAAAGAAGAAAGAAATTAAATTTATTCCAATAACGCATATAAATAAAAGATGTAAACCTGAAATCAAAGATTCCTTTATCAATTGAAGTGAAACACCACTATTTAAAATAGATGAAGAATAAAGATTACTTGGATTTATGTCTTTTATTCCTATGTTCTGGAAATACTTTATTATACTTAAATTAAATATAGTACCGAATATGCTCACACCTATGGTTTGTCCTAAATTTCGAAGAAGAATATTTGATGCCGTAGCTGCTCCTCTCATATCATAGTTTACAGAATCCTGCACCACTATAGTGACAATTGTAAAAGTACCTCCAAAACCAAAACCCATTATAGAGACACACAATATAATCCAAGGTAATGCTGAACTTACACTAAAAGTCAATAAAATGAAACTAGAAAGCAACAATATAATGGAACATATTAAAATTATACTTTTTTCCTTGTATATAGTCAGCCATTTTGAAAGAACTATAGAAGATATAAGCCAGGTAAATGACATAGGGGCAATACAAATGCCTGAAATAGTTGCTCCAAATCCAAGCACATTTTGAATATAAATTGGCATATATACATCAATTGCAATTAGTGAAGCTGATACTAAAAAGCCTATTATACTGACAACTATGTTGACTCTTGTAAATATTTCAAAAGGCATAATAGGCTCCTCTGACTTTTTTTCCACAAAATAAAATACAAACATAAGTGCTAAAGCTGCACCTATGCATATAACTGGAAGAACCATGTCAGGCGAACTTTTTTTCCCGACACTTAAAAATCCATACAAAATAAGTACTATGGAAGTAGTTAAAACCAGCGTTCCCATATAATCTATTCTTACTTTCCTCTTCTTAAAATTCTCATTTAAATTATTTTTAAGAAGCACTATAGAAATTATTCCAAAAGGTATATTTATAAAAAATATCCAGTGCCAGGAGAGTGTATCTATTAGAAATCCTCCTAAGAAAGGGCCAAGTAGACTAGCAACTCCCCACACTGTACCTACCCATCCTTGAATCTTTGCCCTCTCAGAAGCAGCAAATAAATCTCCAACTATAGTATATGTTACTGTAAATATTGAGCCTGCACCTATTCCTTGAAGAGCACGAAAAGCTATAAGTGAATACATATTCATAGATATTCCACATAAAAAGCTTCCTAATAAAAATATTGATATTCCTACAATTAAGGTATTTTTTCTTCCATATAAATCTGATAATTTACCATATATAGGCGTAGTTATAGTAGAAGTAAGTAAGTACATAGAAAATATCCAGCTCATTAATTCAAACCCATTTAAGCTTTTCACAATAGTTGGAATAGCCGTAGTTACAACAGTTCCTTCTACAGCACCAAGAAATGTAGCTAGCATTATTGCAATTATTATATTTCTGTTTTTTGACTCCATATTAAATCACATCCTTTAGTAAGTACCGAAATTTGTCCTTAAAAAAACCTCAGGTTTATATGGCATTTTCAAAGGAATAACTTGTCAGTATGCTATCCTATTTTCTTTCAAATGCTTTATAGTCCTGAAGTTTCATTCAATATCCTTTTTTCAATCTTTTAATTTTATCTTAATTCCACGTCCTATTTCCTTTATAGTAGGTAATATTCCTTCAAATTGCTCTGGTATATTTTCACTTAACATATATTCTGCATTTTTAGGATCATCTACATCCTTAAAGGCATACTGTACAATTAGCTTTTCTCCATCCTTACATAAAACTATACCTATAGATGAGTTGTCCCCTTCATCTCTTACTGAGTCATCCATGGCAGAAAGATGGAAAGTTAAAATTCCAAGATATTCTGGTTTAAATTTCCCTATTTTTAGTTCAACAGCTATATAACATTTTAATTTCAAATTGTAAAAAAGTAAATCCTCATAATAATCTCCACCTGAAAGTTCCATATGATGTTTTTTTCCTACTAAGGCAAATCCAGAATTCAATTCCAGGAAAAATTCTACTACACTCTTTATAAAATGCTGTTGAAAAGCCTTTTCTTTAATTTCATCTGAAATGTCCATAAAATCCATGAGATACTCATCTTTTAGTATAGGAGAAAATTTTTTAATATCACCTTCAGATAGATCTTCTCCCTGTTCTTTTGAAATAGCATCCTTTATGAAACAAAAACTGTCTTCAGATTTTGTTTTTGTTTTTTCTTCATTCTTTTCTTCTTCAGAGTCTTTTTCCTCAGAAGTAATAATGCTTTTACTTTCAATATTTTCTTTTTCAGGGGATTCTGCATTAAAAAGTTCTGCATAGTCTAATTCCTCAATTCCACACTCTTTATCTATCTCCCCTATTAAATCTTCAACGGACCAATCTTTTTCCCACATCTTATCTATGTATTCTTTTCTTTTATCAACATTTCTTATCTTATTCATGAGAATTAAGTTACACGACCAGCTTATTTTAGATGACAATTGACTTACATAATCCTGAGAATTATATTCTTCAGCAAATCTAGCCATATTTTCTAAATTCTTTTCTGTAAAGCATAGATTACCTGGGAACTTACCTTTAAGATATTCTACTGTTTCACTTATAAATTCCGACTCGCAGCCTTCTTTTTCTCTCATTAAAATTAAATTTCCTATCTTCCAGTAGAGCATAAACATATACTCATTTATATTTACAAGTGCTTTATTTTTAAAAAGAATTATATCTTCCTCTAAGTTCTTAAAAAATGTATCCATATCATTATGATGTTCTATCATTTAAAAAATCACCTCACAATAAAATTTTTCCCATAATTTTATTATAGGGTAAAACATATAATATTACTACCCAGGTTATAGTCATTTATTTGTAATTTCTAATCTTTAAAATTTATACTTTTTACATATCTATCTTTTCCAAGCACTGTTTTTTCAAATATACTTTTGGCATTTTGCAGATACAATTCTGGTTTAGGCATAGAAGGACTAAAATGAGTAAGCCACAATTCTCCCACTTCCGCCCTTTTGGCAAGAGCAGCTGCTTCTGAAAATAACATATGTTTATACTGAATGGCCTTTGAAATATTTTCATCTTCTCCATACATTCCCTCACATATAAATACATCAGATTTTTCTACAAATTGAGCTAATTCATGGGTTGGTCTTGAATCGGTACAATAAGACACTTTTAATCCACTTCTTTTATCTCCAAGTACCATTTCAGGAGTATATGTTTTTTCTCCATATTCTATCTTTTCTCCCTTTTGAAGTCTGTTCCAGAGGATTAACGGCACTTGATTTTTTAAAGCTTTGTCTCTATCAAATTTTCTATTTCTATCTACACCTATGGAATATGCAAAACATGGCATTCCGTGGTCTACAGGTAATACATCTATATTAAAATCTCCTATTTTTTCAAAGTAACTTTCTTTACCACAAAGTTCAAGTAAGTTTATGCTATAGGGGAGCACAGGTGCTATTACCATAAGTCCCTCTATTACTTTTCTTAATCCTATAGGTCCAATTATCGTGATAGGCATATTTCTGCCAGAATTAGCTATGGTAAGAAGCAATCCTGGCAAACCTGCTATGTGGTCTGCATGAAAGTGTGTAAATAAAATTACATCTATATTTTTTATCTTACATCCAAGTATTTTTAAGCTAACTTGAGTTCCCTCACCACAATCTATAAGTAGTTTTTTTCCATTATAAGATGCTATCATAGATGTAAGGTACCTATCTGGCACAGGCATACTTCCCCCACATCCTAATAAGCATAAATCCAACATAATTTCCACCTTCTCTTCTAATTAGTATACGCCTAATGTCTATTTTTAAGCTAGAACTTAATTTAATTTTTTTATCTGATGACTACCTACTCTAATACTTCATCTTATGCCAAGAACTCTGTTTATCACTTGAGAGATTAAAATAAAAAAATAGGATTTATCCTGAGATCATCTTCACCTTCAGTGATAAATCCTTAATTATATAAGTGTTTTAAAATAATTCATCTATTATAACTTTTATTTAAGAAGTTTTTACGGCAATCATGCACTTAATATTAAATCATCAATTTTACAGCCAAGTATCTTTGCAATCACTGCAACTTTTTCAAGGCTTGGATTTTTCTTATCTCCTCTCTCCAATTCTTCCAAATAAGATTTTGAAATTGAAGTTTGAAATCTGGTATCTTTAGCAAGATTTTGAATATCCAAAGTAGTATATCCCAAACTTACTCTTATATCACGAATTTTTTTTCCGTTTAACATAAGAAAACCCCCTATTTAATATTAACTTCTTTAAATTGATTATATTACTTTTAAGCAGGAATTTACAGATAAATTTTATTTTTTTAATATAAACCTAACAAATATTTAATAGTACAACTGTGTTATAATACCATTAAGTATTATAATAAGGTGGTTTTTACATGAAACATTATGAAGTTCTTTACTTACTAAAAGAAAATAGAAATGACTTTGTTTCCGGTCAACTTATAAGTGAGAAATTAGGTGTAAGTCGTACTGCTATATGGAAATATATAAAAGCATTAAAGGAAGAAGGTTATACTATAGACTCTTCCTCTAAAAAAGGATATAAACTTATAAGTTCCCCTGATATACTTACTTCTGAAGAAATTAAAGGCTATTTGAATACAAAATATATAGGCAAAAAAATTATTCATTATGAAAGCATAGGATCTACAAATACCACAGCAAAAAAATTAGCTGAACAGGAAGAAGAAAATGGAACTATAATTATAGCCGAAGAACAAACTGCAGGACGCGGCAGGATCGGCAGAACATGGTCATCTCCTAAATATAAAAGTATATATTTTTCTATAATATTGAGGCCGAATGTAAATCCTATGGAAGTTCCAAAGATAACACAGATAATTGCTGCTGCCATAATAGAAGGATTAAAGGAATTAAAAATAGAGGCTAAAGTAAAATGGCCAAATGATATAGTAATAGATGGTAAAAAGGTTTGCGGTATTTTGACAGAAATGAGCGGTGAGTTAAATAAAGTAAATTATGTAATTCCTGGAATAGGCATAAATGTAAACTTAAACAAAGAAGATTTCCAAGAAGATATTTTAAATAAAGCTACTTCTCTTAAAATAGAAACAGGATCAACTATGGATAGAAAAGTTATCTTAGGTACTATATTAAATAAATTTGAACCTCTATATGAAGAATTCGTTCAAAAAGGGACTATTGAATCCTCTATAGAAGTATGCAAAAATAATTCTGCTGCTATAGGTAAAAATATACGTATAATTCAAAATAAAAGTGAAAGACAGGCAAAAGCAGTAGATCTAGCTGAGGATGGTAGATTAATCGTACAATATGAAAATGGTTCTTTTGAAAAATTAATATCTGGGGAAATTTCTATAAGGGGTTTAGATAAATATATTTAAAATGGTTAAAACTTTTATATTTAAATCATAATAAAAATATCGGCAAAATATATTTAAGGATGTGCTAAAAAATGATTTTAATAAAAAATGTAGAATTATTTAATCCTAAATCTATGGGTAAAAAAAGTATATTAACCTGTTTTGATAAAATATCTTACATATCTAAAAAGATAGACTTTCCATCTAATAATTTTCCTACAGTTGAAATAATAGATGGCGATGATTTAATTGCAATTCCCGGTTTGATTGATCTCCACATACATATAAATGGAGCCGGAGGTGAAGGAGGCTTTAATAACAGAACTCCTGAACTAAACCTTACAAATCTTACTTTGAACGGTATCACTACCTGTGTAGGGCTTTTGGGAACAGATGGAATTACAAGAAATATGGGTGGACTTATAGCTAAAGCCCGGGCTCTTGAAAAGGAAGGCATAACAACATACTGCTGGACAGGGTGTTACTCCGTTCCCACGAGGACTCTTACAGACAGTGTGAGAGGAGATATTGTACTTGTAGATAAAATAATAGGGGCTGGTGAAATAGCTGTATCCGATCACAGGGACAGTCATCCTTCTGAAGAAGATTTAATACATTTAGCTTGTGAAACAAGAATAGGTGGAATCATTTCAGGCAAATGTGGTGTACTTCACATGCATCTAGGAGATGGTAAAAAAGGTATGACTCCTCTATTTGATTTAATAGATAAATCAGACATACCTTTTGAAAACTTGCTGCCTACACATTTAAATAGAAACAGTTTAGTATCCAAGCAAGCCTTAGAATATTTAAAAATAGGTGGATTTATAGATATAACTACTGGAATTAAAAATGAAGGGGATACTGCTCAAAGTGCCCCTGAACTCTACAGTAAAATTCTAAAGGAAAATATATCTCCTTATCACGTAACTATGAGCTCTGATGCAGGAGGAAGCATGCCTATATTTGATGATAAAGGCAATCTAACAAAATTAACTGTAGGACTTCCATCTACAGATATGGAATCAATAAGAGAGTGTATAAAAATGGGGCTATCTATGGAAGAATCCATCATTCCTTTCACTTCATCCCCTGCAAAATTTCTAAAATTTGAACATAAGGGCTCTCTCCTTGAAGGTTATGATGCTGATCTAATTTTATTGGATAAAAAACTAAACATACATACTCTCATAAGTAAAGGTAGAATTATGGTTCAAAATTACAAACCAGTAGTATATGGAACCTTTGAAAACAGTTGACAGTTAACAATTTACAATTAATAAAATTTTGCCTGAAGTCAAAATAAATTTAAAGGATTTTCAACTTTCGCTGAAAATCCTCATTAATTGTGAATTGTCTAAATTGATATTATAACTTCTTCATAAGGAATTATTGTCTTTGCCCTAAGCATTGCATTTTTCACTGCATTTACAATGCCTGAGCAGCATGGTACTTCCATTCTCACTACAGTTATACTTTTCAAATCATTTTTCTCTATAATTTCAGTTAATTTATCTTCATAATATTTAATGTCGTCTAACTTAGGACACCCTATTGCTGTAATGTGATCCTTTATAAATTTTTTATGAAAATCTCCACAGGCATATGCAGTACAATCAGCCGCTACAAGTAACTTTGCATTTCTAAGATAAGGTGCATTGGTATTTATAAGCCTTAATTGAACAGGCCACTGTGTTAACTCAGAAGCAACACTAAAATCTTCTGAATTCTTTTTATCTATATGCACATTTTTATCTGAAGCTCTCTCTATCTTTCTAGCTGCTGTACCTGGACATCCACAGGGCATAACTTCTTTCTTTTCCTTTTCTTTAGCCTTTTTAGCAACTAGTTTCTCGTCATAATCCTTACTTTCTCTTTCAATTATGCTTATAGCTCCTGTAGGACATTCAGGAAGACAGTCACCAAGTCCGTCACAGTACTCATCACTTATAAGTTCAGCTTTTCCCTTTACAAGTTCAATAGCACCTTCATGACATGCATTTACGCAAAGTCCACATCCATTGCATTTCTCTTTATTTATATTAACAATTTTTCTTATCATAGTATTTTCTCCTCCTTACTTTACTGTCTATATTATAATAAAATGCAGTCACAAAATCTGTAACATATGTTACTAAGTCTAAAGAGTAAATAACATATAATAATAACTTTTCTTTTAAATGAAGAAAAGGAAACGAAAATTTCGTTTCCTTCCCTACTACTTATTGTACAATTATCTTCTGCATCCACATCCGCAACATAACAATAACAGTATTATTATTATTACTACTTCTCTTCCTCTACCATCGTGTCTACATGACATAAAGAACCCTCCTTATCTTCCTAAAATAATTCTAAGCTATCTAATTTCTCATCATTTGCTCTACACTTTATTATATTAATTAAGTTTATAAAGGTTACTGCTAAGTTAAGAAATTTGCTTTTTTAGTATTAGTAACTAGCAACGTCCACAACCACAACCGCAGCATAGTAATAATATTATTATAATTATTACTACCTCTTTTCCGTAACCCCCACATCTACATGACATAAAGTTTCCCTCCTTGTCTTCTTTTAATATTTTTATAAATATTTATTGATTCTCACTTTTCATCATCTGTTCTATACTTCTATAATATTAATCAAATTAATAAATGTTACTTTTAATTTTTGTTAGCGACAATTAGAAATTTGTCTTATTTAAAATATATGATATAGTTATATGTGAAAATGTTTAACTATACCATAAAAATTTGGAGGTACATAATACTTATGGACGAATTAGAAATTAATAATAAGTTGCAACAAGCTTTTGATACCTTAATCCCTTATATGCATTACTTTTTTGATGATGAAATAGCCTTTACCATGTCAACTACAACTCATTTTTTAAGAGTAGTAAATAGCAAAAACATTAATATGAATGCAAAACCAGGTGATCCTTTAAGACCTACTGGCGCAGCTTATGAATGTATAAAAGCAAGAAAACCTATTTCTACTATAGTTCCTAAAGAAACTTTTGGTGTAGAAATAAAAGCTATAGGACTACCTGTAAAGGAAGGTAATGAAATCATAGGAAGCATAGTACTCGTAAAAAGTTTGGAAAGACACAATAAATTTGTTGAGATGTCTAAAGTACTGTCAAGTGCAATAGAAACTCTTTCAGAAACCTCAAGTGTACTGTCTTCTGACATAGATGAAATGACAAAACATAACGAGGTTTTATTATCAGAAGTAAACGATGCCTCTGATAAAACTAAAAATACAGATGAAGTTTTAAATTTTATAAGAAATATAGCATCTGAAACTAATCTACTGGGATTAAATGCATCTATTGAAGCAGCAAGAGCTGGAGATCGGGGAAAAGGATTTACAGTAGTAGCAAACCAGATAAGAAAGTTATCTAATTCCAGCAGTAAGTCTATAAACGAAATAAATTCTACATTAACTGAAATAGAAAAATCTGTAGCCAAAATATCTGAAGGCCTTGCATCAACAAAAGATACTTTCAATAACCAATTCTCCAAAATTCACGAAATAGATTCTTCCATAAATAACTTATCCGAATTGGTAGACAAGCTTAGAGATTTATCTGAATAAATAAATAAAACTCAGGAATTTGATTTCCTGAGTTTTTCTTTTAATTAATATTATTTTTCTCTATAATGTTATGCCCTTCTATCCAATCTACAAATTGTCTTGCAGTTCTTGCAGAACGTCCATTATACCAAAGTTCCCACTTAAGAGCCTCTCTATGTAAAGTATCTTTGTCTATATTTAATTTTCTTCTTTCAGCTATTCCATCTACAATCTGCAAATACTTATTTTTATCTGGAGATACAAATACTACATTTATTCCAAATCTATCTGCCAGTGAAAGTTTTTCTTGCACACTATCTCCTTCATGTACTTCCCCTTCTGATCCGGAATAGGAAGACATCATTCTCTCATTAAAATATTCTTTTACAAGATGTCTCCTATTTGATGTAGCATATATTATAATATTAGAGGATTTATTTTCAAGTCCTCCTTCAAGTATAGACTTAAGTGCAGTATAACTTTCTTCATCATCCCCAAATACAAGGTCATCTATAAATATAATAAATTTTTCAGGCCTGTTTTTTAATTTTCTTATTATATTGGGAAAATCAACAAGATAAGATTTTGGAAGTTCAATCATACGAAGTCCTTGAGTATAATATTTATTGAGTATGGCTTTTACCGTGGATGATTTACCTGTACCCCTATCTCCATGAAGAAGTACATTGTTTGCAAAAAATCCATTTAAAAACTGCAGTGTATTTTCTATTACTATTTGGTGCTCTCTCTCATATCCAATAAGATCTGAAAGATCAATAGGATCTGGATTTTCAATTCCCTTAAAGCAGCCTTTGCCCTCAATATGTTCCCATATAAAAGCCCTGTAGCGAGCAAAAATTCCACAACCATAGTGATTATGAAAATCTTGAATATCATCTACACATTCATCCCAGCTACCGCTATTATAAATTTTTTGTTTTATGTCTCTTACATACCCTGGACTATTTATTCCTTGAAAATCAAGTTCTGTTTTCCACTCCGGTAATCTCTCTACTACATGTTTTAATTTACTGTCAGAAATATACTTTAACACACTTTCCTTTACATCTGTGGAAGTTAATTTAGCAATACAACAAAGATTTCTTAAATCGTTTTTAGCAGCTTCCTTAATTACATCATTTTTCTTTTTTAATTCTTTGTTTTCAGCTTTCATGGAAAATGGATTTTCATTGAAAATCACTTTATCCATGATATATTCCTGTAGAGAACAATATCCACTGTTTACTAATTTAAAAAAGAAATCATTGTACATGTTTGCAGTGTAACCTATATTGATTTTCTCCATATCAATATAGCTTATAAGATTTCTCAAATTTTTTATTACTTCATCTTCAAGTAAATTTCTATAAATAGATACTGAATCAAAAGCTAGTTTTACATATCTTATTTCAAAAATATTTTTTGAATTTGTGCTTTTCATAAAAAGCACCCCCCTATGTGTCTTTTTTAGTATATATTTCATTTTAACACACAAGGATATGATTTTAAATCATATTGTAAATTCTATGTTATACTATACATGAACTTAAAACTATAGCATATTAGGGGGATAATTATGGATATAACAAATTTAAAACTAGAAGACTTAAAAGAAAATTTGAGAAATATTAAAAGTGGAGTAATTGCTTTTTCGGGTGGAGTAGACAGTACTTTTTTGCTAAAAATTGCCCATGATATCCTTGAAGATAAAGTAATAGCAGTTACCGCTGCTTCATCTACTTATCCTAAAAGGGAATTAGACGAAACTAAAAAATATGCTAAATCAATAGGGGTAAGACACCTGATTATAGAATCAGAAGAACTCGACATCAAAGGCTATAAAGAAAATCCTGTAGACAGATGTTATTATTGCAAAAAAGAATTATTTTCAAAACTAAAAGAAATTGCAAAAGAAAATAATGTAGCTTATGTTTTAGATGGAGCAAATTTAGATGATACTGGAGATTTTAGACCTGGCATGAAAGCAGCTAAAGAACTAGGCATATTAAGTCCTTTAAAAGAAGCTGAGCTTACCAAAGAAGATATTAGAAATCTTTCAAAAAGAATAGGACTTCCAACCTGGAACAAGCCTTCTTTTGCATGCCTAGCTTCCAGATTTCCTTACGGAAATGAGATCAACAGTCAAAAACTAAAAATGGTAGAAGATGCAGAGCAATTTCTTATGGATTTAGGTTTTAAACAAGTTAGGGTAAGACATCACAACGAAATTGCCCGAATTGAAGTTGATCCAGAAGAAAGATCTAAGTTTTTTAATGTAGATATAATGGATAAGGTTGGACAAAAATTAAAAGAAATAGGTTTTACATATGTAACCTTAGATCTATTAGGCTATAAAACTGGCAGCATGAATGCTGTACTAAAGGATGCTAAATAAGATTTTCTAATCAAAAAAATCAATTTATACTCCGGATATTTTTTACAACATTTAGCTCAGTTAAATATTGTGATAAGCCTAAGTAAAAAATTCTAAAAAATCTAAGAACTTTTGAAAACTCGTACCTCAAACAATTCAAAAGTTCTAAGTTTTTACGAATTTTTTACTAAGCCTTATTTACAAAATATTTAAATGAGCTTCATTATTGTAAAAATATACCTGCGTATAAGTTGATTTTTAAGTTAGAAAACATACAATAAAGTATCTCTGTTATACGTTTATTTTTAAGAATACCACTGTATGAGATTTTCAAAATACCGAACTTTAGACTTGTCAAAAGTTTTTATGGTGCTAAAATTTGTCATTACATTACCTGTATAAGTTAACTTTCAAGCTAGAAACTCTATTTTTTAAAATTCTATCTTGATATTATACTCTTTAAGCCATGTATTTACCTGAATAAGATATGCAAGAAGCTGTGGTCCTCTCATAAGTTGGCCAAACCAAGGTGCTTTAAAAGAAGATCCTCCTGTATCTATTAATGTCTTAACTGATTTTTTATCTATAAGCGGCAAAATAGGAGAACTCTTGTCTTTCATAATATCTGACATCCGTTTTGTAACTATTTTTGTATATTCAGGGTTATGAGTTTTTGGGTAAGGGCTCTTTTTCCTTTCAACAATTTCCTTTGGCAGTATTCCTTCTAGTGCCTTTCTCAGTAAGCCCTTTTCTCTTCCTTTATAAAATTTTATCTCTGGTGGTATATTAAAAGCATACTCTACCAATCTATAATCTGCAAAAGGTACTCTAACCTCCAAACTATTAGACATACTCATACGATCTTTTCTATTTAAAAGTGTTATCATAAACCATTTTATATTTAAATAAAATAATTCTCTCATTCTGTATTCTAATTTGGATTCACCATCTATGTGAGGCACCTGTTTTATACTACTTTTATATTGTTCATTTAGATATTCCTCCAAATCAAGTGCCTTTAATTCATCAGACAATATTTCCTTTCTTGAATTAATAGATTTTGACCATGGAAAAGTATCTGCATTAATGTCTTCAGGTCTTCTATACCACGGATATCCTCCAAAAATTTCATCTGCACATTCTCCTGACAGTGCAACTGTATTGTCTTTCCTTATTTCCTTACAAAAAAGGTACAGCGAGGAATCAATGTCTGCCATTCCAGGCAAATCACTAGCTCTTACAGAGTCATAAAGGGCATCTGCTAAATCAGAACTTGTATTTATAATCCCATGATGAACACTTTTTATATAATCCGACATTTTTAGTGCCCAAACTCTATCTGGTGTAGGTTCAAAGGAATTTGCTTTAAAATATTTGTCATTGTCTTCATAATCAATTGAGTAGGTATTTAAAGTCTTTCCTTGTTTTTTAAACTCTGCTGCAGCTACTGTAGATATAACACTAGAATCAAGTCCTCCTGAAAGCAGTGTACAAACGGGTACATCTGCTACAAGCTGTCTCTTAATGGCATCTACAAGCAGTGTTTTTACATGCTGAGCCGTTGTTTCTGTATCTTCATTGTGAATTTTACACTGTGGTTTCCAGTATTCTCGTAGCTTAATACCATATCTATCATATAGAACATAATTAGCAGGTGGTACTTCATATATACCTTTAAATACACCTCCACCCAAAGATCTAGCAGGTCCAAGGGCAAATATTTCAGTCAGGCCATCCCTATCAACTACAGGTTCAATAAAGGGATGGGCCAGTAATGTTTTTATTTCTGAACCAAATATAAGTGAATTATCTTTTACTGTATAAAATAGTGGTTTTACTCCTAATGGATCTCTTGCCATAAATATCTGATTTTTACTTTCATCCCATATTGCAAAAGCATATATTCCATTTATATGTTTCAAACAATTTATTCCCCAATGGATGTAACTGGTTAGAAGTACCTCTGTATCAGAATAGGATTTGAAAGAATAATTTTCTTTTACAAGTAACTTTCTTAAATCCTCAGTATTATAAAGTTCTCCATTGTATACAATAATATATCTCCTGCCACCTACACTTTTTGACATAGGCTGTGCACCACCAGAAGGATCCACAACTACAAGTCTTCTGTGTCCTAAGAGTGCATTTTTAGAAAAGTAATAGCCTGCATCATCAGGTCCTCTTTTCTTTAAAGTATCTGTCATATTTAAAATAACATCTCTGTTTTGGGAAATGTCCTCTTTTAAATTAATCCATCCTGCAATTCCACACATAAGAAGCCGCCTCCGAATAAATATTATTAATGTACATATAATTTAATCTATGATTTAAAAAATGTATATGTGAATGAATTTTTCTATTTATTCAAGGCAGCAGTTTTCAATTACTCTAATTTAATGTTTCAAAAGTGTATCCTTTTGACTTTAAATACTGTATTACTTCAGGAAGAGCTTGTACTGTTGTTCCCTTTGCAGCAGCATCATGCATCAAAACTACTACAGTATTATCATTACTGTATTTTCTAAGCTCATTTAATAAAACATCCACAGGAACATTATTTCTCATAGCATCTCCAATCCAATCATTCCAATCCACATAATGATATCCTGCTTTTGTAACTGCATCTTTAAAAGGATTCAAGTTTAAATGACGAGTGTTAAAAGAACCTCCTGGAAACCTCATAAGTTTTAAATTGTAGTCTTTTCCAACTATGGATTTAATTACTGTATCACATCTATTTATGTCATCTACAAATACTGATGGATCTTCTCTGTATCTAAGTTCATGGCTGTAAGTATGATTTCCAACTACATGTCCTTCTTTTACTTCTTCTTTTACCAAGTCCTTATTTCTTTCTGCATTTTGTCCGATTAAAAAGAAGGTTGCCTTTATATTATTTTGTTTCAATATTGAAAGTATTTTAAGAGTATTTGGAGAAGGGCCATCATCAAAAGTTAAATAAGCTACTTTCTTTCCATCCGTTCTCTTGGTTTTCCATGGCATATACGCTCCTGCAGGCTGTTTTGTTGTAAATCTTTGTTTTAGTTCATCCTGCTGCTTTTCTTCAGCGCTTTTCTGATGTTCTACTTTATTAGAAGTAGTTACTACTGCATGTTTTTTGTATGCAACTTTAGTTCCTATAAAGAATGCCCAACCAAAAGCACATAATAAAATTACTCCTATAATTACATTATTTCTTCTTTTAATGATTCTATTTTTTTTAATTTTGTCCTCATATTTATTCATCAGTTCCATCTCCCTAATAAGATTCTAATGTCATACGTCATTTGAAAGAAAATAACAAGTCAAATAGGCTAGCATACTGACTAGATATTTCTTTGAAAATGCCTAAGTAAAATTAAAAAATAGCATTTCGATACCTTCCTTTAATTTAACTTCATTAATTTCCCTATTTATAGTATAATAAATCATCCTATTTTACTATACATTATGACAAAATGTAATCATTTTGTAATTTGTTTTAACTCTTTAATGATATATTCTAAAAAATCTGAAATTATTCATTGGCATAAAAAAACTATAGAGAAGTTATAGTACTATAACTTCTCTATAGTTTTTTAGATTATTTTTTTATTTTAAAAGAACTCTTAAGGGATACTATTCTATTAAATACTAGCTTACCTTCTTGAAAAAACCTAGGATCAACATTGAAATATCCATGTCTGAAAAATTGAAATTTTTGGCCTGATTTTGCATTTTTCATATCAGGCTCCAAAAATCCATTTAATATTTCCAAGGAATTTGGATTTACATTATCTAAAAATGAATCACTGCCTTCTTCTTCCTTTTCATCTAAAATTAAAGGTTCATAAAGTCTTATTTCTGCTGGAATTGCAGTACTTGCATTTACCCAATGAAGTGTACCTCTAACTTTTCTTCCGTCAGGACTATTTCCTCCCTTTGATGCAGGATCATAGCTGCAGTGAAGCTCTTTTATGTTCCCTTCTTCATCCTTTATGACTTCTTCACATTTTATAAAATAAGCACCTTTTAATCTAACTTCATTTCCCGGAAATAATCTATAATATTTTTTAGGTGGATTTTCCATAAAGTCTTCTTGTTCAATATATATTTCCTTTGAAAAAGGTACTTTTCTAGTTCCTGCTGTAGGATCATCTGGATTATTTTCAATTTCAAAAGTATCACATTGTCCTTCAGGATAATTTGTTATTACGACTTTTAGCGGTCTTAGAACAGCCATAGTTCTAGGTGCTTTTGTTTCCAGATCATCTCTTAAAAAGTAATCTAGCATTTGAGAATCTACTACACTACTTGCTTTTGCCACGCCTATAGCTTTACAAAATTTGCAGACAGATTCTGGTGTAAATCCTCTTCTTCTAAGTCCTGCAATAGTTGGCATACGTGGATCATCCCATCCATCTACAAAATTCTCATCTACTAATTTTTTAAGTTTTCTTTTACTCATTACCATATTTGTAATGTTAAGCCTAGCAAATTCTATCTGCTTTGGCACATTTTCCATTTCACATTCACGCACTACCCAATCATAAAGAGGTCTGTGATCCTCAAACTCAAGTGTACATATGGAGTGAGTTACTCCCTCAATGGCATCTTCTAGCGGATGTGCAAAATCGTACATAGGATATATGCACCATTTATCTCCAGTATTGTGATGTGGGGCATGTGCTATACGATATATAATTGGATCTCTCATATTTATGTTAGGAGAAGTCACATCAATTTTAGCTCTTAAAACTTTTTCTCCATCTTTAAATTCTCCATTTTTCATTCTTTCAAATAATTCAAGATTTTCTTCTACAGTTCTATTTCTATAAGGACTTTCCTTGCCAGGTTTAGTTAAAGTGCCCCTATATTCTCTTATTTCATCTGGAGTCAAATCGCACACAAAAGCTTTACCTTTTTTTATTAAAAGTAATGCTCTTTTATACATTTCATCAAAATAACTGGAGGCAAAGTGCAATTCATCCCAATCATATCCAAGCCATTTTACATCTTCTTTTATTGACTCTACATATTCTGTATCCTCTTTTGAAGGATTAGTATCATCAAATCTTAAATTAGTTCTTCCACCAAATTCATCTGCCAATCCAAAATTTAAAACTATTGACTTCGCATGGCCTATATGTAAATATCCATTAGGTTCTGGAGGAAACCTTGTTATTATTTTTTTATACTTTCCTGACTTCATGTCTTCTTCTACTATGTTTTTAATAAAATTTGATGAACTCTTGCTTTCTTCCATAAGTTAACCATCCTTTTCTAAAACTTATTTATATGTACATCAGAGTGGTAATCGTTACCTGACCAAATCATGATTTGGATTCTCTGATTGAAAGAAAAGGCATTTTTTATAAGTAAATGCCTTTTCTAAATATCTATACAAATTGCTTGTTTTTAATATAAATTCTAAAGGCTATCTCTTCTACAAGTGAAAAAATACTAGATGTTATAAAATACAATCCAAGTGCTATTGGAGCTTTAATTGTTATTAAAAGTCCAATTGCTCCAGGAAGTATTGCTGACATCTTATTGTACTGCACTTCCTTATAGACTTTAAAATAATCTATAGAATTTACTAGGCCAGGCAGCATTGAAATGATCGAATACACTATAGGAACTATAAAATAACTATCGCTTAATTTTATTGAAGCTACCCAAGGTATAAGCACTGTACCTGAAATTACAGGCATGTTTATAATGGTTTTATAAAGCCCACCTATTATAGGAAACTGAATAATTGTAAGTAAACATCCCATCATGCTTTTTAAATTATCCTTATAACAGTTTTGTATTTCCTTTTCCATCTTAAGCTTATCATTTTTATACTTAATTTTTATGTCTTCCATCTTTTTAGCAACTTTCTGCTGCTTTAAAATGCTAAACCTTTGTTTCATAGACATAGGCATCAAAAGTACCTTTACAATTAAAGTGAGAACAACAACTGCAATACCCCAATCTCCTGTAAAATTAAATACGTGATTGAGCAAAGCACCCAGCAAATTAAAAATAATGTTCATATAATATCTCCTATCTATAAATTATTATATTTTAAAACATTATTTTTAAATAAGGCTGTGTAAAATATATCCACACTTTATATTTTTCGTAACTCACATACTGTTTTATATATAATTTTTTTGGATAACCTAATGCCCTTAAAACTATACATTCTATTAAATTATATCTAATACTTTCTCTTAAGCTTTTATGTACCTGTAAAACACCAGAAAAAACTGCAGTTATACACATAAACAACAGAATAAAGTAGAAAATATTGAAAAAGTCCATGTTCATGATAAACATTCCTTTAAAATAAATTATATATCAAATACTTTTATTTGATATTACCATATAATGATTTTATATTCAACACAAACCCTTTATTTATGCTAATATAACCATAATATCACAAAAATATTATTTAAAAATAAAAATTTTTATTGTACCTTACCTTACGTCATGTGTTACAATAATTTAGGCAGAGGTGATAAATAATGACTTCCCATAAATCAGAACTAGTAAGTATCGGCAAATTTGCCCAAAAATCAGGTGTTACCTTGAGGACTTTAAGGTACTATGACAAAATAGGTCTTTTAAAACCCTGTGCCTATACTGAGTCTGGTCACCGATTATATAATGTTGAAGATTTCGGTAAACTTCAAAAAATACTTACTCTTAAATTTATAGGTCTTTCACTTGAGGATATATCTAAAATAATGAACTATGATTTAAATCAAGGTGATTTAAAGAGATCTCTCCAAATACAAAAAAAGATAATGAAAGAAAAAATATACCACATTGAAGCTGTAATAAAATCCATAGATGAAGCTGTGCATATGCTTGACAATGACAAGGAACTCAATTGGAACAAGTTTATAAACATAATAAGCATAGTAAATACAGATCAAAAGTGGATGGAACAATATGAAAATGCCTCTAACTTAAAAGCCAGAATAAGGATTCATGAACTTTTCAGCACAAATAAGCGAGGATGGATGAAATGGTTTTTTAATCAATTAAATATTCCTTCCAAAGCTTCTATTTTGGAACTTGGATGTGGTAATGGGGAGCTATGGCAAAAAAACTTGGATAAAATTCCTGAAGGTTGGGATATTACTCTTACTGATTTTTCCCCTGGGATGCTTCAGGATACAAAAAATAATTTAGGCATTAATTCAAAAAGATTTACATTTAAAATAGCAGATGTACAAAATATACCTTATGACGACAATAGTTTTGATGTAGTAATAGCAAACCATGTATTATACCATGTAAGTGATGTAGACAAATCCCTTTCAGAGATTTATCGTGTTTTAAAACCTAAGGGCTATTTTTATGCCTCAACTGTAGGTAAAAATCATATGAAGGAAATGAGGGAAATCGTTAAAAAATATAACTTTAAGAATATAAGTACAGATAGTTTTAATATTACAGAAAGTTTTCAACTTGAAAATGGTCTGTTAAAACTTTCTAAGTGGTTTAAAGATGTAACAATGAAAAGATATAGCGATAACTTAAAGCTAACAGCTGCATCTCCTCTCATAGATTATATATTTTCTATGCCAGGCAATACAAAAACTACATTTGACAAAGATAAGCTTGAATCCTTTGCAGAATACTTACAGTCTGAAATAAACAAAAATGGGTATATTTATATAACAAAAGATACTGGTTTTTTTGAAAGTAGAAAATAGCACTTAAAAATTAATCTACAATCTAAAAACTTATATAAATTAGACAACGAAATGAAAGGATTGATTATAAATGAATAAGAAAATACCATTCTCACCACCAGATATAGGTGAAGCCGAAATAAACGCAGTTGTAGAAGTTTTAAAATCAGGATGGATTACTACAGGTCCAAAATGTACTGAATTTGAAAATAAGGTTGCTGAATATTGTAATAGCGATAAAGCACTAGCTGTAAACAGTAATTCTGCTGGACTAGAACTTGTATTGAAGGAATTTAACATAAAAGCAGGAGATGAAGTCATAACTACTCCTTATACTTATACTGCAACAGCAAGTGCTGCTATACGCAGAGGAATAAAACCAAAGTTAGTAGATATAGAAAAAAATTCTTTCTTAATTGATTTAGAAAAATTGGCAGATGCTATAACATCTAAGACAAAAGCTATATATACAGTAGATGTTGCAGGAGTGCCTATAGACTACGATGCTGTTCGCAAAATATTAAAGGATAAAAATCGTGAAGATATAATTTTTGTATCGGATTCCGCTCACTCTTTTGGTGCAAAATACAAAGGTAAAAGAGTTGGTTCTCAAGCTGATTTCCATGTTTTCTCCTTTCATGCAGTAAAAAACTTTACTACTGCTGAAGGTGGTGCAATAACATTTAACGAAAATGATAAATTTGGTAAAAAGGACTTATATAAGGATTTTAAGTTGGAATCCCTACATGGCCAATCAAAAGATGCTCTTTCCAAAATGCAGGCAGGCGCATGGAAATATGATATAGTTACAGATGGAGGTAAATGCAATTTAACTGATATATCTGCAGCTATAGGTTTGGCACAATTTCCAAGATATGAAGAAATGTTAAAAAAACGTAAAGCTATATTTGATTTATATACTAAATTTTTAAGTAAAAAGGATTGGGCTATAATTCCATTTAAGAAAGATGCTATACGTGAAACTTCATACCACTTATATCTTCTTCGCATAAAAGACTTTAGTGAAGATCAAAGAAATGAAGTAATAAAATCCCTTGCGGCAAAAGATATAGCTACTAATGTTCACTATACTCCTCTGCCTATGTTTACACTTTACAAAAATTTAGGTTACGATATAAAAGATTATCCAAATGCATATAACCATTATGCAAATGAAATTTCTGTACCAGTTTATTCTCTTCTTAAATTGGAAGATGCAGAATATGTCGTTAAAGAATTAATTTCTGCTGTAGAAAAAGTCATGAAATAAATTGAAAGCGAGGACGAAAAATGAAAGTTAATTTTTTTACACCTACAAGAGAATACTTAGAAAAGAAAGAAGAATTTAATAAGGCTATATCAGCTGTACTTGAAAGTGGAAGTTTTATATTTGGACCTCAAGTGTCAGAACTTGAAGAAGAAATAAAAAAATATACAGGAGCTAAGCATGCCATAGCTGTAGCTTCTGGAACAGATGCTCTTTTAGTTTCTTCCCATGCACTTGGATTTAAAGATGGAGATGAAATTATAACTTCCCCTTTTACATTTTTAGCTTCAACTTCTTGTATAGCTAAATTAAATGCAAAACCAGTTTTTGTTGATGTAGATGAAGATACTTTTAATCTAGATGCAAATAAAATAGAAGAAAAAATAACTTCAAAAACTGCAAGTATATTACCAATACATCTTTTTTCACAGATGGCAAATATGGACAAAATAATGGATATAGCATCCAAGCATAATTTAAGTGTTTTAGAAGATGCTGCAGAAGCTTTTGGTATGCAGTGGGGAGGTTCCTCAAGTGAATACAAACATTCTGGTACTATAGGAGATATTGGTATTTATTCATTTTTCCCAACAAAAACACTAGGTGGTTATGGAGACGGAGGCATGATAGTAACTAATAATGACAAATTAGCTGAAACTGCTAAAATGCTTAGAGTACATGGTGCTTCTAAAAAATATCATTATGACTATATAGGATATAATTCAAGACTTGATTCTATTCAAGCTGCTGTACTTTTAGTTAAACTAAAATATATAGACAATGCACTTAAACAAAGGCAAAAGGTAGCTGATTGGTATAAAGAAAGACTTGCTGATTGTGACTATATAAAACTTCCTACAGTTAAAGGAAATCAAAAACCAGTATACTATGCATTTAATACATTAGTAGAAAAAAGAGATGAACTTGCTGCATACTTAAAGGAAAATGAAATCGGGACTAGTATTTATTATCCAATCCCTCTTCATCTTCAAAAATGCTTTGATTATTTAGGCTATAAAAAGGGTGATTTCCCTGTAGCTGAAAAACTTTCAACTAAAGTTTTAGCTCTTCCTATATACCCTGAAATAACTCAAGATGAAGTTAACTTTGTGTGCGAAACCATCAAAAAATTCTATACAAAATAACCTTATACAAAAAGCAGTATTTAGATTTTACACTAAGTACTGCTTTACAAAATTAACCACACTTTTAGAAAATTCATCAAACACATTTTCAAAGCATTATATATATTTTATCCGAGAGTGTAAGCTCTCTAGGATTCCAACACCTTTTAGGACATTTCATAATTTTATATGACATATGCAAATCATTTATGAATTTATAAAATTCATTATCAAGCCAGGGAGGAGTCCAACTTCCCGACCTACATATGTGAATAACATTTATGTTCTTATTTACTAAATGCTCTACCTTAGGATATTTTATAGAAAACGATTTATTTATTTCCTCAAATTCACCTTTTTCTTCATAAGTATAAGGGCTGTAAACTATACTTGCCTTTTTTATAATACTGTTTTTTAAAAGTTTTCCAAGCCAATTGGCACAATTCAATTCAAAATCAAGTGACTTCATTCCGCCGTAACCCAAATCAGAATGTGCATCAAAATTTATAACTTCATCACAATTATTGTTTTGAGCTATGAAATAAGAAAACTTATGGGAGTCAGATACATATACCTTAGCTTTACTTTCTATGGAAAAACATTGTTTTATTTTACTCCAAAAGCCTTTCAGTTCATTACCGGTTCTAACTGTTTTTTCAATGTTTTCTCCCATTTGTCTATTTTTAAAATATCTCCTATACCACAATATAATATTTGTTCTCTTATTCTCAATATAAGAGCCACACCATTCCTCTCTTACAGGAATAAAATAATCCCAATCAATGCTGAGAAGATTTTTTTTCATAGCAACACACCTCACATATAACTATAATGTTACACCTCCAGCATGAATTTTTAAACCTTTCAAATACTAATTTCTAACATAAGACATCCACATATTTCTTATATTTTTATAATATTCATCCCCCGTAATATTATAAAGTACATTCATTTCTTCAATGTGAATACAGTGATAAAAGTCAGAACTACTAGGAGGTCCATTTTTTATAATGTGATATAAATCATAGGATGTGAAGTTACCTATATCATAATATGGCAGTATATATTTTAAGCTTAGAAGTCCTTTATTCCAGTATCTTTTAGCCACGTTAGAATAGTATATATTTTGAGCACAGTGTACACTGCTCCAATCATATAAACCTATCAATGTAAATATATACCCGTTTAATGTATAGGTAGACGTTTTTCCCACATACTGCTGAAAAAATATCTTGTCTTCAAGGCTTTTATCTAAAGCACCTAGATTATCCATAACACCACCTTCTGAAACAGGCGTTAAAAGATATTTAAGCACTCTCTGCCCTGCATTTATATACTTTGAATTTTTAGTTAAATGATAGGCTCTAGTAAATACACTAAGTGCCTGCCCCTGGGACATACTTGAAGCCCATCCTTCATTCAAGCATTCATAATATCCAAATTTAAACTCATATCTTAGAGATCCATCTTTTTTTATACTCTTTATTAAAAAATCCGCTGTATTTAAAAATTTATCTTTATTAGCTCCAGTATCCATATACCCATCATATAAATAAAGTGCATATTGACATATAGTAACTGCATTGTAATAAAATTTGCCATTGTATTTTACCATGGGTATACCGTTTTTATCATATTTAAAACTAGGTGATTCAAGATAAGCCCAATCCGGCTGATAATTAAAATATTTTTTTACAGGATTATATTCTCCATATAATGTGTAATTACACTTATTGCTTTTATAATAATCTACACCACTTTTCCCAATATTCATATACTCCGGGAGGAAAGAATACTTATCCAAAACGGGCACTTTTCTCTCAGCCAGCAGCTTACATATTTTTGCTTCGTTTATAATACTTTTAGGCATATTCTTATTTTCTAAAACTATATTATATCCTTCTATAGCTTTTGAATATTTTTTTTGATTTTGCAATCTTCTACTATTTTTTAGTATGTTTTTGGCTTCATTTTCAGATACTTCACCCACTTTTAAAAGCCTTTACTGCTCCAGTAAACACAATTATGTTAATAGCTAAAATTATAACTGTACATATTATCTTTGCAATTATATTTTTTTTAAATTTCATATTTTCTCCTTTTATGACTTTCAAATAATATTAACCTATTATAGCTTCTAATATTATTTTCTAATACATAAAAATATATTCTAAACTTTAATCATGTCTTTCCCGTTTTATAGATGAAAAATCAATAATATGGAATTACCTTATTTCTACCTGTATGCTTTGCTTCATATAGAGCGATATCTGCACTTTCTATGATTTGTTTAACATTACTTACAATATCAGGATAAGTTGTAACCCCAATAGATACAGAAATATTAATTTTTTTACCTGTGGATAGTATAAACTCATGCTTTTCTATTGCTTTCCTTATTTGTTCACCAATTTCTATAGCTTGTCTATTAGGACAGTCTATTAATAATATTGAAAACTCTTCTCCACCGTTTCTTGAAATTATATCAAAAGATCTGCATACTGTTTTGAGTATTAAAGCAATTTGTTTTAGCACTTCATCCCCTGAAGGATGACCATATGTATCATTAATTTTTTTAAACCAATCAATATCTATCATAATAAGTGAAAGCCTTTCTTTTCTTTCAACTGCCCTTTTAGATAAATCGTTAAACAAGTTGTTGAAATTTCTAACATTATTAAGCCCAGTTAAAAAGTCTCTGCAGGAATCTTCCTTAAACTTCAAAAACAACAAACTTGATTGATTTATATACTCGCAAAGATAATATATTATAAATCCAAATATAATTGTTAAAATTGAATATATAATGAATTCTTTGTAAATTGTATTATTGATTTTTGCAGTTGACGATACTATATTCATAAAAAGGAAATGCAAAATCAAGCTGCTGATAATCATGCATAGCCATTTTTTTGTTTTCTGTAAACTGCATTTAGAAATAATCCCACAACTAATACTTAATATTGTAATGGACATAATTAATGTTTCATAACTCATTAACCCAAATACTATTGAAAAAAAAGAAATTACTACCCCTGTAATAAATGAACATAAGAAGCCGCCATTTATTGCTGAAATAAGTATAGCAAAATTTTGAAAATCTACCGGTATGTAACCTTTATCTTTCATAATAAAAGGTATCAAAAATCCACCTAAAACTCCTGAAGTAATTGCATATAGAACTCTTATCCTTACAGGAGACGATGGGTTTAATAAATGTTCTTTATTTTTAAAAAATTGACTCCATATAAAAAAAAATGAAATGAAAAGAAATATACTATTAAGTAAATGTCTTGTAATAAATAAATAATTATTTATAGGGCAACACCTCAAAACCTGGAAATTCCACCCTGTTTAATAAAGAATATTATAAGAGTATTTTACACACTTTAACTTATTTTTTATATACATTATTATTTAGGACGAAATAAATATTTTGTACTATAAATTATAACATAATATTGTGTAAAATCCAATTATTATAAGAAAAATATCAAAGTAATGTTATTATCTTCAATAAAATGGAATAAAACATGTAATTATTTTCAATTTATGAAATTAAATTAAAATAAATAAGTATAAAATGATGATTTTTAGTACAAAATATTTATATTGTACAATTATTTTGAAAAGAGGAAACTAAATGGAAAGAACCGGTAATAAAAAAATAAAATATTTTACTCAGGAGGAAACAAAAAGCCTTTTTAACGCCATCATAAATTTAGATAATATACATGCAGTTAGAGATTTAGCAATTTTTAGAGTTGCTTATAGATGTGGTTTAAGAGCATCTGAAATTGCTTTGATTAAATTGGAAGATTATAACGCTTCAAAGGGCG